>DASZMW010000079.1:0-5764 GCA_035551735.1 Humibacter sp.
GACTCCGGATTCGACATCGGTCAACGCGATCCTGGACGAAGCGGGCGATTCGGTCGGCCTCTTGATTGACCTCGCGAATTGGAGTGGGCCCTCGACGTGCGACGAGCTCGCTGCGATCACGAGTCGGGCGGAGACGTGTCACGCCAAGTGCCGGGTCGATGAAACTGGCTTTGGAGCGCATTCCACGGCAGTTCACGAGTACCTTGATGCGCTGAACGCCATACGCGACAACGGATTCACGGGATCGCTGGCACTGGTCTATGACGGTGCCGATCCTGCCGAGTGGCACATGCTGGACCAGGAGTATGCACTGATGCGACAAGTCTTCAGATGAGAATACACACACCCCGTGCGTGATCCGACTCCCTGAGGCGTCCTTTTCTAGGAGGTGGGACTGAGCGAGACCTCGTTCCCGTTGTTGTGCTTGCGCGACATCACGGCGATCCCGATCGCACCGAGCAGGCAGTAGAAGGCGGGCATCAGGAAGACGAGGGGCAGGCCGACCACCCCGACGCCGAGACCACCGGTCAAGCCGCCGAGAGCACTGGCGATCGCAGTGGAGCTCATGAAGATCGCCGAGGCGGTGGCGACTGCCTGAGAGAGCAGTCGCTGCGCAAGGATGATGCCGAGCGCGGCGAAAATCCCCCAGACGCCGCCCATGAGCACCTGGCCTGCAAACATCCCGGCGACGTTGTCGGTCAGTGCGAAGCACAGATAGGCGCCGACACCGAACACGGCGCCGAGCACCATCAGCCGCATCATGCCGGTGCGACGAGCCACGATCACGCTCAGTGGCATGAGAAGCAGTTCGATCAACGGCTGGATGCCGATGACAGCTCCGCTGACCACCGCTGGAAGGTGCATGGTCTCTCGCATGTAGATGGGCAAGTAGCCGTACTTGATGGGTTCGCCGGCATAGACCAGGATGTACAGCCCAGTGAACGCGAGCAGCGGCCACATCGCCTTCAGCCCTGGGCGGTGGCTCACACCGTCGGCCACCTGCTGCGCATCGGTGACGATGTCGTCAGGGACGAGCGCTCCCATCTCCGCCTCGCCGGAGTCCGACGCCACCCAGGCGGAGGCATCCGGCGAAGTCGGAGTCTTCACCGGGCTGTCCGCTGCCGGAGGCGCGTCGCGCAGGAATCCGATCGGGATGATCTGCGCAAGATTGCAGGCCGCGATGACGAACAGCATCGCGTGGTAGCCGAACGCGGACGCCAAGAAGGAACCGACGACCGGGCCGATCACCCACCCGGCCGTGACAGACATCCGCACGACCGCAACGATGCCCTCGCCGTCCGGATGCCCCTTGGCATGGTCGTGAATAGCGGCGAACAGCTGGGATCCGGCGGCGCCGGCGAAACCGAGTACGACGGCGCTGATAACGAACGGCATCCAGACCTGAGTCGAGAACGCGATGCCGATCCAGCCGAGGAACCCCGCCAGGGCGCAGAGTCGGAACAGATTCAGTCGTTTGCCGGTATGGTCCGATCGCGAGCCGACGAGATATCCGGCGATCGGCGCGGTGAGGTTGGTCAGGTAGTACAAGCCCGCCACCGTCAGCGACGCGTGCAGATCGTTGACCAGGAACGACGCGATCTGCGGCGCCGCCGCAGAGACGCCCAAGCTGGAGATGAAGACCGCGATCGTCGCGCCGCGGAACATCGGTGACGACATCGTCGTGACGAACGACGACTGCTTCTTCTGGGAGGTTGTTGCAGCGGGCACCGGGCTCCTCGACGCTGAGAACGGAATGGAAGACAGTTGGTCCACCGCGAGTCGAATCGATTCGAGCCGCGGCTGATCCGTCAATCATGCCATCACGCGAGAGCGCGTACCAACGAAATCTTTACACCGTAATGTTTTCACGCGTTCGAACGGTGTGAACCGAGCATCTTGCGCATCAGAATCTCGTGCCCGGATCCATCACGAAGCGGGTCCCCCGGCTCGTCCACAGGGTCGAACCCGTGACGCGAGTACAGGCCGATGGCACGATGGTTCCCCGGGACGACCGCCAGCCACAGTTCCTCGGCCCTGGCCGACGCCCACTTCTCGATCGCGTCGATGAGCACGCCACCGGCGCCCGTGCCGCGAGCTGACGGGTCCACCCACATCGAGACCAGCTCGATCGTCTTGGCGCGTTCCCCAGGCATCCCACTCGCCATGCCGACCGGTGAATCGTCCAGGTAGGCGATGAGGTTCAGCGCCCGCGGAATCTGAAGTCGCTGTCGCCAGCGCGACTCCGGTGCGTCCTTCCACTCCTCATATGTCGAGCTGAAGGCGAAGGATGCCTCCTGCAGCGCACGCAGACGAAGCGCGCGCCACGCCATCCAGTCATCCGCGTTGACAGCCCTGATCTCGATCATCCCCGCCAACATGCCACAGTCAGGCTCGCCGCGCTCCCGATGAACGGGCGATGAGTCGTCTACCGCGCCGCGAGCAGCGCAAGCACCTCGGCGGTCGTGCCGAGCTCGCCCAGCTTCGGGAACTGGTGTGCGATCGAGGCCTCGTGCGCCTCGGCGTTGTCAGACATCGCATCGGTGACGAAGGCCACGTGGTAGCCGAGCTCGTACGCGGAACGGGCAGTCGACTCGACGCCCGACGTCGTCGAGACGCCGGTCAGCACGATCTGCGTCGCGCCTGCTGCCTTCAGCTTCGCGTCGAGGTCGGTCGAGAGGAAGGCGCCAAGCGTGCGCTTCGTGACCGTGATATCGCTCGGCTGCTGGTTGAGCTCCGGCACGAGCACCGTCGCCTCCGCCGGAAGGGTCTGCGCGCCTGAACGCCCAGAGGCCTTGCCGCGCTCGGTGCGGCCGGGCGCGGTGCCTGCGACATTCACGAGCACCACGGGAAGGCCCTTGGCACGGAAGGCCTCGGCGAGCTTCGCCGAATTGCCGATGATCGTCTCCAGCGGGTGTGCGGTCGGATGGCCCAGGATGCCTGACTGCAGGTCGATCACGACGAGTGCCGGGGTCTGTTCGAGTTCGATGCTCACGCTGTTCTCCTTCGTGGGGTGGGGCGTGTTCCGGTGGTGCCGGAACGTTCCTGGCCACAATAGTCGGTAGCACCGATGATTTGCACAGGGTATGATTCCGTCATGGCAAGTCAGAGCCGTCCGGCGCGCGATCCCGGCGACATGCTCGGATACCTGGTCAAGCACGCCCAACGGCGTCTCAGCGCGATGGCCGACGCCGCGCTCGAACCGCTCGGTATCGATCGCGCGGAATTCGGAGTGCTCTGGGTTCTCTCTCGAAGCGAGCCCCTCTCCCAGCAGGGGATCGCGGCGAATGCCGGCGTCGACCCGACAACCATGGTCGCCCTGATCGATGCGCTCGAGGCCAAGGGCATGCTCACCCGAAGGCCCGATCCGACCGACCGCCGACGCAACCTCGTCGAACTCACCGCGGCGGGACAAGCGACCTGTCGTAAAGCGGATGAGGCTCACACCTCCGCCGAGGAACAATTCCTCGCCCCACTGAGCGGCGCTCAAGCGACACAGTTCCGTCGTACGCTGCGGGCTCTGCTCGAGCTGGATGCTGCACCCGGCCCGAACTGACGTCTGCACGTCACCCGGCCGTCGGCATCCTGCAGCGTGAAGTCGCTCAGCGGATCACGGTGAGCGGTCCCTCGTCATCCGTGGGTGGCTCGAAGTGATCGAAGTACTCAGCGGCGAGTTCTTCGTCGAGCCGGTAGTCGTCTCCGCCTGCAGCGGCGCGAGCGTGCACCCGGCCGAGCGCGACGTCGCGGGGCGTCGCCAGGTAAATGGTCTCCGGCTCGACGCCCGTCGGGCGCAGCAGCTCGCGGCATTCCGTTCGCGCGCGTTTCGACCAGAACGAGAAATCGAGCACCACGTCAGCGCCGGCCGCCACCAGGTCAAGCAGCCGGGAGCGAAGGTGGTCCTCGATCTCCCGGTGCAGTTCGGGCGACAGCGGCATCTCGTGAATGCCGCGCTCCCATGCTTCTTGATCGAAGGAGAGGCGGGTCATGCCCTCCGCCTCGAGACGCCGAGCCACCGTCGACTTACCCGCCCCGGCCGGACCGCACATCAGCACCACTCTGCTCATCCCGCCGACATCCCTCTCAGTGACTGCTGCCATCGGGTGCGCCCCGATGAACGACGCGATAGTCGACGAGCAGATACCCGGCCGGTGAGAGCTCGCTCCGCATCGGCTCGAGCCGAATCGACGGGAGGCCGTCGAGGAGCCGGCGTCCACTGCCGGCGATCCTCGGGGCGATCACGAGTCTGAGTTCGTCGACGACATCGGCGGCGAGCAACGACTGGGCGACCGAGATGCTCGCATGCACGCCGACGTCGCCTCCGACGCGCTCTTTGAGCTCCTGAACGAACTCGACCAAGCCTCCATCGATCGCCGTCGCATCGGCCCAATCACGGTTCAGCGGTGTGGATGTCGCGACGTGCTTCGTGACCCCGTTGATGAACGTTGCAAAGGGCTCCGTCTTGCTACTCGGCCAGTATTGCGCCCACTCGTCGTAGCTGCGGCGGCCGAGGATGACGGCATCCTGCGTCGCGATCACGGCGGCAAGGTTGGCATCCATCGCGTCGTCCCAATCGGGGAAGAACTCATCCGGATCTTCGGCGACTCCGTCGAGGGACGTCAACTCGTAGACGACGATCTTTCGCATGCCACTCATGGTGCACCTTCATCGACGCGCTCGCGCGGTCGCATTCACCATGAGTCCAAGCCGGCGCTGCGCGAACGCCCCGACCGCGTCGAGTGCCTCGGAGGCACGAGTGAGCCCACTGCGCCCCGGAAAGACGTGCGGCATGCCGGCGCCGACCACGAGATCCACGTCCACGTCGGCCGCGGCGGCACGCGCCACGAGAGCGAGAGCGTCGTCGAGCAGCAGCTCGTTCGTGCCCACCACGACGAGCAGTGGCGGCAGCCCGTGCAGGTCCGCATGCAGCGGGCTCACTCGTGGGTCGTCGAGCGGAACACCATCGACATACGCGCCGAACACTTCGGCGAGAAGGGCCGGCGTGAGGGCATCGTCGACATCCAGGTTGGTACGGTGACTCGCTCCCGTCATCGCCAGGTCGGTCGGTGGCGAGTACAGCACCACGCCGCGCGGAAGTGGCAGCTCGGCGTCACGTGCTGCGAGTGTCAGGCCGAGTGCGAGTGCCGCTCCAGCCGACTCGCCACCGACGATCAGCTCATCGGCCGGTACCTCCTCAAGCACAGCGCGGTAGGCCGCGAGCGCGTCGTCCGAGGCCGCCGGGAACGGATGCTCAGGGGCGAGCCGGTACTCCACGCTCCGTACGCGCATCCCCGTCGCACGCGCCGTCGCCGCTGCCTTTCCGATCGTGACGTCAGGTGTCCCCGCGACGAATCCGCCGCCGTGGAACCAGAGCAGAGTCCCGCGATGGTCCACTCCCTCGATCGTGACGTCGAGCACCGGGATACCCGCCAACCGGCTGGGCGATCGGCGCACCCCTTCCGGTACGGGTCGCGACCCCATCACCTCGTCGAGTGCTGCACGGATCTCGAGAAGATGGACATGCGATGCCTCTTTGGCGTGCAGCTCGGTGTTCGTGTCTTCTGCGGTTGCGTGTTCTGTAGTCATGTACCGTGAATACATGTTTCCCGCGATTATTATTCCCCGGAATGTAAATTGAGTACGCCGGATCTTCCACTACTGCTCTCGCGGCTCATCGCCGTGCAGGTCGAGCTCTTCGATGTGGCCGACACCCGCCTGCGGGCGGACGCCGGGATGCCGCTCGTCACCCTGCTCCCACTGCGAATAGTCC
>DASZMW010000080.1:0-8537 GCA_035551735.1 Humibacter sp.
CGGAGCGATCCACCGCGCGGGCGGTCCGCAGATTCTCGCCGCCTGCCATGTTCTGCGCGAGACGGTTCTCCCTGACGGCTTGCCGACCGGCGATGCCGTCGCGACGACGGCGGGCTCACTCCACGCGCGCTTCGTGATCCACACCGTCGGGCCGGTCTGGACGGGTTTCGGCGATCGCCGACCTCTGCTGGCGAGCTGCTACGCGCGGTCGCTGCAGGTTGCCGGTGAGGTGCGGGCGGCATCCGTCGCGTTTCCCGCGGTCTCGGCCGGTGTGTACGGCTGGCCGATGGACGACGCCGCGCGGGTGGCCGTGTCCACAGTGCTGAGCGCGGCGGCGGGCATCAGGGGGCTCGAGCTCGTTCGGTTCGTGCTCTACTCCGAGTCGGCTCTCGCTGAGTTCGATTCCGCACTTGCAGCCGCGTGAGCGGCGGATGACGGTACGCGGTGTCTCGTCGCGGATTCAGTGCCGGTGGCGCAGATGCTCGCGAGGAAGCAGGATCGGCCTGCTTGTCGGCGGTACGTTGTTCAGTGCCTCCAGCGCACCCCGCAGTTCGGAGAGCCAGACCTGGTAGCCGTTCTCGTTCAGGTGCAACGAGTCGTCGGAGTACCGCGGATCGATGGAATCATCGCTCGTGGCCAGTGCCGGCCACAGGTCGAGGTACTGGGCCCGTACTGTCGACGCGAACTGCCAGAGGTGCCTGTTGACGTCCTTGATCGTGTCGGCGTACGCGGCCTCACGCGGCATCACCGACTGCACGAGCAGCTGGGAGTCGGGCAGTTCCCGTCGCAGTGTCACGAGAATGGTCTCGATGTTGCGCACGATGTGCTCTGCCGAGCGCCGCCATGCGAGGTCGTTCGTGCCGATCAGCAGGACGACGGTGTCCGGATGCAACGCGATGATGTCATCGAGGCGGGCGATCACGGCGTCGGTCGTGTCGCCTCCGATGCCGAGGTTGCGCGTGCCGTCCCCTGGAAACCATTCGTCCCAGCGCCCGCCGGCGGTGATGCTGTCGCCGACGAAGACGGTAGACACCTCGTCTGACATGCCGCTCCTTCCGCCCAGACTCCATCTTGACCCTCGGCGGCGGCAACACGCCACACCGTGACCCGAACCGAGAAGTCGGCCGCGTCGCCGAGAAACGCGAGAGGGTCAGAGATCGCTACAGCGTGCTCTTGGTGTGCCAGACCGTCTTCATCTCGGTGAACGCCTTGATGCGCTCGAGCGAACGAGTCGCGACGTCTCGCCCGTCCGGCGGCAGAACGCGCTTGAGGGTGTCGGCCGCGGCGATCTGCAGATCGACCCAGTCGAGCTCGGCAGCTCCGGCGAGATCGAGCGCGTTGACATCGGCGTGCGAGGCGAGCCACGGCGCGATCTCGGCCGCCGAACCCGTGAGGACATTGACGACACCAGCCGGCAGATCGCTCGTCGCCAGCACCTCCGTGAGCGAGATCGCCGACAGCGGATGCTGTTCGTCGGCGATCGCCACCACCGTGTTCCCTGTCACCAACGCGGGGGCGACGACGGCCACGAGTCCGAGAAGGGACAACGCGCCCTGCGGCGCGACAACGGCGACCACTCCGGTTGGCTCAGGAACGGAGAGATTGAAGAACGGACCGGACACAGGATTGGCGTTGCCTGCCACCTGCACGAACTTATCGGCCCAGCCCGCGTACCAGACCCAGGTGTCCACTGCCTCGTCGACCTGCGCCTCGGCATCCCGCCCGCTCAAGCCCTCGGATGCCTGCACCTCGTCGACGAACTGAGCACGCCTGCCCTCGAGCAGTTCCGCAACGCGATACAGCACCTGACCGCGGTTGTATGCGGTCGCGCCCGACCAGCCGGAGACGGCCTTGCGAGCTGCGACGACGGCATCCCGAGCATCCTTACGGGATGCCTTCGCGGCGTTGGCGAGGAAGTCGCCGTTCGCCGCAAGCACCTCGTAGGTGCGACCGGATTCACTGCGCGGGAACGCACCGCCGATGAACAGCTTGTAGGTCTTGGGTACCGCGAGCCTCGTCACTTGGCCGATCCCTTCTTCGTGCGCGTCGTCTTCCCGGCAGTGTCGGCGGGAGCCACGATCGCTGCAGCCGACTGAGGCGCCAGATATGCGGTGAGGCCGTGCCTGCCGCCCTCGCGGCCATAACCCGACTCCTTGTAGCCGCCGAACGGCGACGCTGGATCGAACCTGTTGAACGTGTTCGCCCAGATCACACCGGCACGCAGCTTGTCGGCGACGGCGAGCATGCGGCTGCCCTTGTCGGTCCAGATGCCGGCGGAGAGACCGTACGGGGTGTTGTTCGCCTTGGCGATCGCCTCGGCAGGGGTGCGGAACGTGAGAACCGAGAGCACCGGTCCGAAGATCTCCTCCCTCGCAATACGGCTCGACGTCGATACGTTGTCGAAGATGGTGGGCGCGAACCAGAAGCCATTGTCGGGAATGACGCAGTCCGCCGTCCACCGGTCTGCTCCCTCCGCCTCGCCGATGTCACTGAGCTCGCGGATGCGCTGCAGCTGCTCGGCCGAGTTGATCGCACCGATGTCGGTGTTCTTGTCGAGAGGATCGCCCATGCGAAGCGTCGACAGTCGCGACTTCAACCGATCGACGACCTCTTCGTGCACGTTCTCCTGAACGAGCAGCCGACTGCCGGCGCAGCAGACGTGCCCCTGGTTGAAGAAGATGCCGTTGACGATCCCCTCGATCGCCTGGTCGATGGGTGCGTCGTCGAAGACAATGTTCGCCGCTTTGCCGCCTAGCTCGAGCGTGACCCTCTTGCTCGTTCCCGCCACGGAGCGGGCGATCTCCCTGCCTACCGCCGTCGATCCGGTGAAGGCGACCTTGTCGATGTCGGGGTGGTTCACGAGCATTCTGCCGGTCTCGCCCGCGCCCGTGACGATGTTCACGACCCCTGAGGGGAGACCGGCCTGCTGCACGATCTCGGCGAAGAGCAGCGCCGTCAGCGACGTGGTCTCCGCGGGCTTCAGCACCACGGTGTTGCCCGCGGCGAGCGCCGGCGCGATCTTCCACGCCAGCATCAGAAGCGGAAAGTTCCAGGGGATGACCTGGGCTGCGACGCCGAGCGAGCGCGGCGCAGTGCCGAGGCCTGCGTAGTCGAGCTTGTCGGCCCATCCCGCGTAATAGAAGAACCATGCAGCGACGAGGGGTACGTCGACGTCGCGGCTCTCTTTGATCGGCTTGCCGTTGTCGAGGCTTTCGGCGACGGCGAGCTCGCGGGCGCGCTCCTGTACGAGCCGCGCGATGCGGAACAGATATTTGCCGCGGTCGGCGCCGCTCATGCGCGACCACACCTTGTCGTGCGCGCGGCGAGCGGCCTGAACGGCAAGGTCGACGTCGTGGCCGTCGGCTGTCGAGATCTCCGCCAGCACCTCCTCGTTCGCAGGCGAGACGGTGTGGAAGCCGTCGCCGTGCCCGTCGACGAACTCACCGTCGATGAAGAGCCCGTACGACGAGCGCAGACTCAGGATCGAGCGCGACTCGGGCGCGGGCGCATAGTCGAGGAAGGTCATCGGTTCTCCTGATCGCTTGTCGTTCTTCGCTCCGCTGCCACGGCTCAATCGATGGTCACGTAGTCTGCGCCGGAGTAATGCCCGGTCTCGATCTTCTGCCGCTGAAGCAGCACGTCGTTGAGCAGGCTCGACGCGCCGAACCGGAACAGCCGAGGATCGAGCCAGCGCTCCCCCGCAGTCTCGGCGACGGTCACGAGGTATCTGACGGCATCCTTCGAGGAGCGGATGCCTCCTGCCGGCTTCACACCGACGAGCTCACCCGTCAGGTGGTGCCAGTCGCGCACCGCCTCGAGCATCAGCAGCGTGACGGGCAGCGTCGCAGCAGGCGACACCTTTCCCGTCGACGTCTTGATGAAGTCTGCGCCGGCCAGCATCGCCAACCACGACGCACGTCGCACGTTGTCGTAGGTGGCGAGCTCACCGGTTTCGAGGATCACCTTGAGGTGGGCGCTGGTGCCGTCGGAGCGCCGGCACGCCTCCTTCACGGCGACGATCTCGTCGAAGACCTCTCCGTAGCGGCCGGCGAGGAAGGCTCCACGGTCGATGACCATGTCGATCTCGTCTGCGCCCGCCTCGACGGCGTCGGCCGTGTCGGCGAGCTTGACGCGCAGCGAGGCGCGGCCGCTCGGAAACGCGGTGGCGACGGCCGCCACGTTGATCGTTCCGGCGGCGCCCGCGTGGTTCGCGCCGAGTGCCTCGACCGCGACGTGCGCCAGGTCGCCGTACACGCACACTGCCGCGACCTGCGGGCAGGTCGGATCTGAGGGATCGGGCAGCACGGCCTTCGCGACCAAGGAGCGCACCTTTCCGGGGGTGTCAGCGCCCTCGAGCGTCGTGAGGTCGATGAGGGAGACGATCGTGTCGAGCGCCCAACGCTTCGAGCTGGTCTTGATCGAGCGGGTGGCCAGCGAGGCGGCGCGCTGCTCCAGGCCGACGGCATCCACGCCGGGAAGGCCGAGCGTGAACGCACGCAGGCTGCGCTCGCTGAGTTCGGAGCCGACGACGGTGCGAGCGAGATCGAGCGTCATGATGCCTCTTCGGTGAATGCGGCTGCCGTGACGGCCACCGGGTCGTCGAGCAGTGCGGCTGCGGTCTGGTCGTCGGTGATGAGCACTGTGCAGAGCGAGTTGGTGACCAGTGCCCTCGCCACCTCGTGCTTGCCTTCGCCTGCGACGACCGCGATGGCGGTCTCGGATGCCTTCAGCCTCTCGAGCGACAACCCGACGGTCCGCGAATCCAGCTCGGAGTCGACCGGTGCACCGTCGGCGCCGATGAAGCGCCCGACCACGTCGCCGACCGCGCCCTTGCAGACCAGCGTCTCGACGTCGGAAGGGGTCAGGTAGCCGCTGTGCACGAGGGCGGAATCGGCACCGGCGACGCCGGCGCTGAACAGGTACGCCTCGGCGTGCGCTGCTCGATCGAGCACGCCGGCGATGGCACGGTCGCGCTCGATGCTGCGCTTGGTCGCTGTGTGCTCGAGGATCGCGGGAATCGGCAGCACGTGCGCTGAGCCGGCCGCCTTCTGCGCCATCACGAGCGCCGTGGCAGACGCCGTGTCACCGTACTTGGTGAGGCTCAGGCCGCCGTTGATCTGCACGACCCCTACGCCGTGCGCCCAGCCGCGGGGCAGGCATGCGGCGACATCGTGCAGTGTTCTGCCCCAGCTGACGCCGAGGGTCTGAGGGGCCGGACGCAGAGCTGTCAGATAGTCGGCGGCGGCCTGCGCGACGCGACGCTGGAGTTCCTCGGGCGAAGACACCCCCGCCGACGAGGCGACCACGATGTCCTTGAGACCGAACCGCTTCTTCACCGCCTGCTCGGCGAGAACACGACGGGCACGGGGATGCACGATCTCGATACGGACGATCCCGGCCGCACGCGCCTGTGCGAGCAGCCTGCCGACCTTCCACCGCGTGATGTGAAGCGCGGCGCCGATCTCGTCTTGGGTGCGTCCCTCGTCGTAGTAGAGCTCGGCGGCGCGCACTGCGAGCAGTTCATCTGAGGAGTTCATGACGCATTCCAGAATAGAAAGCCGCCCACTTTTGAGCAACGCGGGGTCGGGCATCCGCTCATCTGCGCACTCGTCTTTCACTCGCCCTGGCGTTGCCCTCGCAGGTGAAGCCGGGTCTGGCCGCTTTCCCACCTGCGGCGCGGCCGAAAGTGGCTTTGCGATGAAGGTGATCGTCAGCTCAGTGGAGCGTTCGGCCCATGATCGCTCTGGTGAGTGCTGCTACAGGCTCGGCGGCGGCCCGCGGGTTGGATAGGAGGCTGAACTCGACCTCGCCGAGCTCGGGCAGCCCGAGGCGATTCGTGACCTTCACGAGATCGGTCGGAATGAGCGTGCGCGGGAACGGCGCCACCCCGAGACCGGCACGCACGGCCGCCAGCACACCATTGACCTCTCGCGTGTTGCACGTGATGCGCCACACGCGTCCTGCAGACTCCAGGGCATCGATCGCCAGCTGACGGCTGAGGCTCGGGTCTTGGTAGGCGATCAACGGCACCGGATCGGTCGGAGCCAACTCGGTCTTGTCGAGCCCCATCCACACCATGGAGTCGGTGCTGACCCGATCGCCCTCCGTCGATCCCGAGTTCTGTTTGATGAAGATCAGGTCGAGCTGACCGGCCTTGAGCTTGCGATACAGGGGCGTCGACTGCCCGACCGTCAGCTCGAGGTTGATCTGCGGGTACGCCTGACGGAAGTCCCTCAGAATGCTCGGCAGTTGCGTGATCGCCAGATCGTCGGCGGCGCCGAACCTGAGCCTCCCGCGCATCGCCGTGCCGCTGAAATAGCTATCGGCCGCCGCGTGCGCCGCGAGGATACTTCGGGCGAACCCGGCCATCGCGTCACCGTTATCGGTCAAACGCACCTGCCGGGTGTCACGATCGATCAGGGTGCGCTTCGCCGCCTTCTCGAGCCGCTGTACATGCTGGCTGACCGTTGGCTGGCTCAAGCCGAGCCGTTCGGCGGCACGGGTGAAGCTACCGGTTTCGGCAACGGCGAGGAACGTGGCGAGAAGGTCGGGATCGAACACGGAGCAAGCCTACATTCACAAACGCAATGGGAGTTATAGGTGCGATAAGTTCGCAGAATGAATGGTCCAAGGTTAGCGTTGTTTCACACGTTCATAACTTGACCGCACTCGGAACCCTTCGTGACTTCGTCTTCTCTTACTTCTTCTGAATCTCTTCTCACAGCTCCCGTTCCCGTGCTCGCCACCCGCCCGCCGTGGCGCGAGACTTTCGCATCGCTCAAGGTTCCGAACTACCGCCTCTACGCAGGAGCCCAGGTCGTCGCGACGACGGCGCTCGGCATGCAGCGCGTCGCCCAGGACTGGCTCGTGCTGCAGCTTTCCGGAAGCGTCGCCGCCGTCGGAGTCACCGTTGCGATGCAGTTCGCGCCGATGCTCATCTTCGGCCTGCTCGGCGGTGTGATCGCCGATCGCTACTCGAAGCGGATGCTCCTCATGCTGACGCAGAGCACGGCCGCCCTGCTCGCCGCGGTTCTGGCCGTGCTGATCCTCACCGGCACCGTGCAGGTGTGGCACATCTGGGCGCTGGCGTTCATCGGCGGTTTCGTGACGGTCGTCGACAACCCGGCACGACAGGTCTTCGTCAACGAGATCGTCGGCCCGCGCCTACTGCGCAACGCGATCAGTCTGAACTCCTCCACGTTCCAGCTCGGCGCCCTGATCGGGCCGGCGGTCGGCGGCATCGCGATCACCGCCGTCGGCAGCGGGTGGGCGTTCGCGATCAACTCCGCCGCCTGCATCGTCGTGGTCTGCGCACTGGGATTCATGAACACCAAGGCCTTGCTGCCCGCGCCGATGGCTCCACGCGGCAAGGGACAACTCGCCGAGGGATTGCGCTATGCGGCACACAAGCCGGCCATCCTGTTCACGATCATCACGCTCGGTGCCGTTGCGATGTTCGCGTACACGATGCCCGTGCTCCTGGCCGCTTACGCGAACGATGTCTTCAAGGTCGGCTCTGCCGGCTACGGGTTCTTCAACGCCCTCGTCGCGGTCGGCGCCCTCACCGGTGCCGTTCTCTCCACCCGCAGGCTCGGCGTCAGCCTTCGTCTCGTGATCGGAGGAGCCGCCCTGCTCGGAGTCGTGCAGGCGTGCGCGGCCCTCTCCCCCGACATCGTCGTGTTCGGCGTGCTCATCGCCGGCAGCGGCGCCGCCAGCCTGCTCTTTCTGACCAGCGCGAACTCTTTGGTGCAGATGTCGACCAACCTCGGCATCCGGGGGCGGGTGATGGCCCTCTACATCATGGTGCAGCTGGGTGGCCAGGCCATCGGCGGCCCTGTGATGGGCTGGATCGTCGAGCGCTACGGCCCGGCATGGGGCCTCGCCGTCTCCGGTATCGTGCCGCTCGCGACGGCCATCGCGCTCGCACTGCTCATGATGCGGCGAGCGCACCTCCGTGTGACCGTCTGCAGGCGCGGCAGGATGCCGTCGCTCGCCGTGGTCTCGCGCGACTGAACGCCTTGCCGACGGCCATTCCGGCAGGTCTCGGCACCATAGCGTGCGCGGACGGCCCTCTCCACTCCCCTACCCTGGAACCATGACCCCGCCGCTCGTTCTCGCCGTCGACTTCGGCGGCACCAAGGTCGAATCCGCCCTCGTGACCGACGAGGGCGAGGTAGTGTCCGGGTCCCGTCATCGCGCGCCGACAGGGCGCGAGGCGACCAGCGAAGCCTTGCAGGCATCCGTTCGCGAGGTCATCGAGAACGCTCTGGATGCCTCAGGCGAAACCGAGCTCGCCGGCGTCGGCATCGGATGCGCCGGCCCGATCGACCGTTCGCGCGGCCTCGTCTCGCCGTTGAACGTTCCCGCGTGGCGCGACTTCGACCTGCGCGGATTCGCGCAGAACGTGCTCGAGGAGCGCGGCGTCGACATCCCCGTCGCGCTGGAGATGGACGGGGTCGCGATCACGATGGCCGAGCACTGGGTGGGTGCGGCTCGGGGCGTCGACAACGTGATGGGCATGGTGATCTCCACCGGAA
>DASZMW010000081.1:0-16960 GCA_035551735.1 Humibacter sp.
GATGGACCGGAAGAGCCTCATGCCCTTGCCGCGGTGTCGGAGGCGGCCACGGAAGTCTCGGCCACCGGCGCCGGCTTGTGTCGCGAGAGCCAGAGCATCCCGAGCACGGGGAGCACGAGCGGAATGAACAGATAGCCCGCCCCGTACGTCGACCACACGGTCGAGTTGTCGCCGAAGGGGTCGCCGACGCCCGCACCGAACAGCTCGGGCGCGAATGTCGTGATGGTGCCGACGACGAGAACACCGGCGAGCTCGATCGAGATCGTGGTCCACGCGACGCGATACCAGACCCTGCCTGGTGCGATCAGCGCGATGGTCGCGACGATGTAGATCAGCGCAGAGAAGGCAGAGAGCACGAAGGCGACCGGCGCGAGCGAGAAGTGATCGACGATCTGGAACACACTGCGACCGGTGGCAGCGAGCGCCAGGATGCCGTACACGGCGACCAGCACGCGGCCTACGCCGGTCATCCGGCGGCCGGAATGCGCGGATGCGGTCGGTTCGGGGGAAGAGCCGGTTGGGGCGGCCGGGTCGGACGGCGCTGCTGGCGCGGAAGGATTTTCGGACATGTCGCTTTCCATTATCCCTGCACGATCGAGTCGCGTCACGCCGCGTCCCTGCGAGACGCGCGCGCTCAGGGAGTGCCCTGGATGAACCAGATCTGCCCCATGCGATAGGTCATCACAGCGATCGCGAGCCCCACGACACCGAGCACCACAGTGCTCCATCTTGTCCGTTCGATGAGGCCCCAGAATCCGCCTGCGACAGGCAGGATCAGGGCGGAGATGAGGTAGATGTAGAACTCTCCGAGCGACCCGCTCGGGTTGTTGCCGACGATGGGAGCCACGATCGTGACCACGAGCTGGGCGACGAGCAACAGCTCGACGAGCACGATCGCCCCGAGCGTCAGGTCGTTCGGGGGCCGACCGACGATGCCGACGACGAGGCACAGGATGCCGGCCGCGAGCGCCACGAACACCTGCACCGTGGTGAACCACTCGATCAACGCGACTCCTCGTCTGCAGCAGCGTCGTTCCCACTCGTTGCCCGCTGTTCGTCTGGGAGGTTCACGATGGTGCGCGCCGTCGAATCGCGCACGGTCGCCAGACCGATCAGGCGCCCACTCGGCGAGACGGCTGCAGTGATCTCGACGTCGTCGGAGTCGACGGCCACGCGTTTGCCGTGCCCGAGGTCGATCGCCTGGTCGTCGGTGAGCGCCAGCACCGGGAAGAGCGATGCCGCTGCCATCGCGGGCGGGATGAGCGCGGCCGCGACGTCGAGGGCGTCGAGTTCGTGGGCATCCTTCACCTCGAACGGGCCGACCCTGGTTCGACGCAGCGCCGTCAGGTGCCCGCCGCAGAGCAGCGCGACGCCGAGGTCCCTGGCGAGCGCGCGAACGTAGGTTCCCGACGAGCACACCACCCGCACGTCGACGTCGAGTGCGACGTTGCCTTCGACCACAGCGCCCCGCGTCGCGAGCACGTCGAACACCGAGACCGTCACGGGGCGCGCCTTCAATTCGACCTGCTCCCCCGCACGCACCTTGGCGTAGGCGCGCTTGCCGTCCACCTTGATGGCCGACACGCTCGACGGCACCTGTTCGATGTCACCGGTGAAGTGCTCGACTGCCGCCGAGAGCCGCTCCGGCGTGATGGCTCGGATGCGATCGGCCGGCGCCCAGCCGAGGCTCTCGCCCTCTGCATCGTCGGTGGTGGTAGACGCGCCGAGCCGGATGGTCGCGAGGTACTCCTTGTCGGACCCGACCACGTAGGTCAGCAACCTGGTCGACGCGCCGAGCCCCAGCACGAGCACGCCGGTGGCCATCGGATCGAGCGTGCCCGCGTGACCCACCTTGCGGGTGTCGGCGAGCCTGCGCGTTCGTGCGACGACGTCGTGACTCGTCCACCCGGCCGGCTTGTCGACGACGAGGATGCCGTTCGGCGCGGTCACTCGGTCGTCCGCGTGCGCGTAGCAGCAGTGGCGGCCTGCTGCTCCGAGACGCCGAGATCGGTGTTCATCACGATGTCGAGCTTGGTACGGAACGTGTGCGCGAGCAACTCGGGGATGCACGGGTCGTCCGAGTCGTGCTGGTCGATCATCCGCATCGCGATGAGCGTGTTGAACAGCATGCCGTGTGCCAGGAAGTCAACGATCAGGTCGGGCTCGAAACCCGCCTCGTTCCGCAGCAGCGTGTAGAGCTCCATGAACCCTGCGCGCGACTTCGCGCCGATGGCGGGCTCGTGTCCCGCGACGAAACCCTGCATGAGCGACATCAGGATGCCGCGGTCGATGATGAGGTCCGCGTACGCCGCACCCAGCTTGGTCATCAAAGCGTCCTGCTCGTCATCGGCCCGCTTGGACTCCGCGATGACGACGCGGAACGCATCCAGCAGCGTGCCGAGCGCGCGGTCGAGCACCTCGACGAAGAGTTTCTCCTTGCTGCCGAACATGCGCACGACGTAGGGCTGGCTGATGCCGGCTGCCTGCGCGACCTGGTCGGTGGTCGCTCCGACGTAGCCGCGCTCGCCGAACACCCCGCTCGCTGCGGCCAGGATCTGCTCTCGTCGCACGGCCGCTGAGACGCGTTCCTGCGGCGCCTTCGCCGGGTCTGTCGTCATCTGTTCTGAAGTCACGCTTGACATGTTATCAGTCGATTACTAGTGTCACATCTTGTAATCATTCGATTACCTCAACCCCTTGTCTTCTGGAGACGCTCATGACGATCGCAACTGCGCAGCGCAGGCGAATTCCGACCTGGCTCGCCATCGTGGCGGCATCCCTTCCGATGTTCATGGCGACGCTCGATAACCTCGTCGTCACGAACGCCCTGCCCAAGATCGCCCAAGACCTTTCGGCCTCGATCGAGGAGTTGCAGTGGGTGGTGAACGCTTACAGCCTCGCGTTCGCCACGTTCATCCTGTTGTCGGTGGCGCTCGGCGATCGGCTCGGCAGGCGAACGGTCTTCACCATCGGCATCGCCGTGTTCACACTCGCCAGCGCGGCATCCGCGCTCGCCACGTCACCGGCCGAACTGATCGCGTTCCGTGCCATCCAGGGCGTCGGCGCCGCGGCGATCATGCCGCTGTCGCTGACGCTGCTGGCCGGTTCGGTGACCGAGCGGATGCGCCCGGCAGCGATCGGCATCTGGGGTGGCGTCTCCGGCCTCGGTGTCGCACTCGGCCCGCTCGTCGGGGGTGCCATCGTGCAGAGCTGGAACTGGCAGGCCATCTTCTGGCTGAACGTGCCGATCGGCGTGATCGCGATTCCGCTGGTGCTGCTCGCGCTGCCGAACTCCTTCGGAGCCAGGCTGCGGGCCGACATCCTCGGCGTGGTTCTCGTCGGCGTCGGAGTGTTCGCCGTGGTCTTCGGAATCGTGCGTGGAAACGATCTCGGCTGGGACAGCGGCCAGGTGCTCACCGCCCTGATCGGCGGCGGCGTGCTGCTGCTCGCGTTCGTCTGGTGGGAGTCGAGGGCGAGCGCTCCCCTGCTGCCGCTGCGCTTGTTCCGCAACCGCAGCTTCTCGGTCGCGAACCTGGTCGGAGTCACGTTCAGCTTCGGCATCTTCGGAGCGGTCTTCATCCTGATCCAGTTCCTGCAGGTCGTGCAGGGACACACCCCGCTCGAGGCCGGTCTGATGACGATGCCGTGGACGCTGGCGCCGATGGTGATCGCGCCCCTGACCGGAGCCGTGATCGTTCCGCGCTTCGGCACGAGGCTGCCGATCGTCGCAGGACTGGTGTTTCAGGCCGCCGGGATGTTCTGGCTTGCCGCGATCCTCGCAAGCGACACCCCGTTCGCCGCGATGATTCCGCCGTTCCTCCTCGCCGGAATCGGCATGGGGCTGGTGTTCGCGCCCAGTTCGACGGCGGTGCTCGCCGGATTCGGTGAGCGGGACCACGCGAAGGCATCCGGAACCAATGCCACGCTGCGTGAGATCGGAGTCGCCCTCGGTGTGGCAGTACTCACCGCGGTCTTCACCGGCGCCGGCGGAACTCTGACACCGACCGGCTACGTGCACGCAGCGATTCCCGCGGTGGCCGTCGGCGCCTGGGTACTCGCGGCCGCGGCCGTGATCGCGCTCTTCCTGCCGGTCGGCCGCACCCCGCGCACCTCGTCTCGCGAGGAGCTCGAGGCCGAGTCGACGACCGAGGCCGAGGTGATCGCGGGTGCGCCCGTAGGCTGACCGGGTGCGCATCGGAATCATCGGAACCGGCGCGATCGGCGGCACCCTTGCGGCGCTGCTCGATCGTGCCGGTCACGACGTCGAGGTGACAGCTCGCGGCGACGGTCTCACCGCCATCGCCGCGAACGGACTGCGGTTCGACGGAGCCTGGGGAGAGCACGTCGCGCACGTGACTGTCGGCGAGCGGTTGAGCCGCACGCCGGAGTTGGCGTTGGTGGCGACGAAGGCGCAAGATGCGGCATCCGCTCTTCGCGACAACGCCGAGTACCTGCGCGGCATCACCGTCGTGATCGTGCAGAACGGTCTCGACGCGCTGGAAGTGGCCGGGGACATCCTCACGGAGTCCTCGCTCGTCGGAGCGCTCGCACTCTACGCAGCGCAGTACGTCGAGCCGGGGCACGTCACGGTGACCGCCGAGGGCGGGACCTACCTCGGCGACGGAGTAGGGGTGCCGACGGATGCCGCCACGAGCGCGGCAGCGGTGCTCGCCTCTGTGATGCCGGCCGTCGCCGTCGGCAACTTCCTCGGCGCCCAGTGGTCGAAACTCATCGTCAACATGGTCAACGCCATGCCGGCCATCACGGGCCTGAGCGTGCAGGAGACCATCCGCGACCGGGCGCTCGGACGTGTGGTCACCGCCTCGATGCGCGAGGCCGTTCGCATCGGATTCGCCTCGGGTGTGCACTACGAGAACGTGCAGGGTCTCAGCAACGGGCTACTGCGCGGATTCGGCCTCCTCCCGCTGTGGGCTGCGCGCTCGCTCCCGCTGCTGATGGCCAAGCGCATGGGTGCCGTGCCGAACCTGGGTTCGACCCTGCAGAGCAGGCGCCGCGGACGGATGACCGAGATCGACTATCTCAACGGAGCCGTCGTGCGCGCCGCCGCCGCGATCGGCAGGCGTGCTCCGGTGAACGAGGCGATCGTGAACACGGTGCACGACCTGGAGCGCACCGGCACGTTCCTCGAGCGCGACAAGGCCGCAACGCTGCCTGTGCGCTGAGCCACTCGGCACAAAGCGGCGGAGCAACTGTCACCACGAGCCGTCAGAAGCAGGCGCATCCTGTGTCGGGGAATTCGCGCCGCGGATGCTCCTGGTCTGCCAGATCGACGACGGCGGACGCCAGAAACTGGGGCTCCTCCTCTTCGCCGTACCGACGCCATCCGCCGACGTACCGTGCGTTCGCCTGTGCCTCGGGGTCAGGGTCTCTCCCCTGACTCACGGCGAGCCGCGCATACACCTCGGTGAGCGGAACGTCCAGGAGCACCGAGAAGTGCCAGGCGCCGCGGATCGCCGGGCGCAGCAGGAACGGCCCGTCGACGATGAGCGCCATGTCGGCAGGGCCGGTCTGCCACGCCGAGATCACCGGCGCGTTGCGCCGCACATCGAACGCCGTCGTCTGAAAGCCGGTCGACCCCGCCATCAGAAACGGGTCGATGAGCACGCGCTTGAGCGTCTCGTAGTCGAAGGAGCGAAGGTAGTAGTCGCCGGGGTCCGCCGGGCCGCTGGCGTGCCGCTTCTCGCGCGGCAGGTGGAAGTCGCGCATGGATGCCCGCGCGGTCGCCATACTCGCCTCCCGATACACCGCGGCGAGGTCGTCGGCGAACGCGTCGGTGCCCGAGCCTTCGGCGCCGTCGACCGCCACGATCACCCGCCCGGCCGGATAGTTGTGGGCGATCTCCGCCCGCAACTCGCGCAGGAACGTCGTTCTGGGTGTCGTCGCCAGCTCCATGCGCTCAGCCTAGGTCGAGGGCGCCCAACCCCGTTCCTCGCCGATTACGCTGTGGGGATGCCGGCCGCACCACTGAAGCAGGATCCCGGGGCCGCGAGAACCTCAGGTGGTGTCGCCGCCGATGAGATCGCCACTGCGCTGAACGCCTGGTTCCGGCGCGAGGCCAGGGATCTGCCGTGGCGACGGGCGGGGTTCGGTGCGTGGGGCATCCTCGTCAGCGAGGTGATGCTGCAGCAGACGCCCGTCGCACGCGTGATCCCGAGGCTCGAGGAGTGGCTGACGCGATGGCCGACGCCGAGCGCGCTGGCATCCGAGCCCCCGGCGGAGGCGATCAGGGCGTGGGCGGGGTTGGGTTATCCGCGCAGAGCGCTGCGGTTGCACGCCTGCGCCGTGGCGATCACCGAGCACCACGGCGGTGTCGTGCCGAACGACGTGGACGAGTTGCTCCCGCTGCCGGGCATCGGCGACTACACGGCGCGTGCGGTCGCGGCCTTCGCATACGGCAAGCGGCACCCCGTGATCGACACCAACGTGCGGCGCGTGCTGGCCCGCTGCGTCGACGGGCAGGGCGAAGCGGCGCCGCCGAACACGCGCCGCGACCTTGCCGCGATGGAACTGGTACTGCCGACCGACGAGGTCGAGGCCAGGGTCTTCAATGCTGCCGCGATGGAACTCGGTGCCGTGATCTGCACGGCACGGTCGCCTCGCTGCTCCGAGTGCCCCGTTGCGGATGCCTGCGCCTGGCACTCCGCCGGCCATCCCGCCTACCTCGGCGCAAAGCGCCAGGTGCAGAAGAAGTACGAGGGCAGCGACCGGCAGGTGCGCGGCATCCTGCTGCGCGAGCTCGGCTCGACGCACAGGCCTGTGACGGCGGCGGAAATCGCCACACTGTGGCCACGCGAGGAACAGCGCGAACGCGCCATCGCCGGGTTGCTCGCCGACGGTCTTGCCGTCGAGATCGAAGGCGGCTATACGCTGCCGGCGACCTGACGGGTCACTCCCACTCGGAGCGGTCGCTTGCGGCCTGCAAGTCGCTGTACGCGCGTTCGTCATCGCGGGTGACGGTGCCACCGTGGTGCAGGATCTCACGCGGCAGCCACTTCCACAGTGCGAAGCGACGCGGGCGCTCGGGTATCTCGACCCAGCCGTGCTCGATCCCTTGCAGAGCCGGCAGGCGGGGCGTGGATGCGGTGTGTTGAGTCATGGCCGTAACACTACGAGCACGCAAATACGGCCACCAGGTGGCAGACGGACTGTTGTCATAAAGATTCCGCCACTAGACTGAGCGCATGTTGCGCAGCGTGGCAGTGCCGGTGATCGACGGTCTCGCCGTCTTCGAATTCGGAGTGCTCGGCGAGGTGTTCGGACTCGATCGCTCCTACGCGGATCTGCCCAAGATCGACTTCCGAGTCTGCGCGGTCGAGCCCGGCAAACCCGTCAGTACCCAGATCGGCATCCCTGTCATGCCGGAGTTCGGCCTGGAGGCGATGGACGATGCCGACGTCATCGCCCTGCCCGCTGAGCTCCTGCGGCCCGACGACGAGTATCCCCTCGAGCTCCTCGACGCCTTGCGGCGGGCATCCGATCGCGGAGCCATCCTGCTGAGCGCGTGCTCCGGCGCCTTCATGCTCGGTGCGGCGGGGCTGCTGGACGGCCGCCCGTGCACGACGCACTGGAGGTATGCGGACGAGCTGCAACGCAGGCATCCGACAGCCATCGTCGACCCCGATGTGCTCTTCGTCGACGACGGCGATCTGATCACCAGCGCCGGAACCGCGGCCGGCATCGACGCGAGCCTGCACCTCGTGCGCCGTGAGCTCGGCAGCGCCGTGGCGAACGTGATCGCCCGCAACATGGTCGTTCCCCCGCAGCGGGACGGCGGCCAGCGGCAATACATCCCCCGGCCGGTGCCCGAGGCGGAGTGCGACGAACTCGTCGACGTGCTCGCGCACATGAACGCGCACCTCGAGGAGCAGCACACCGTATCCGCCCTCGCGAAGCTCGCGCACATGTCCACCCGCACGTTCGCCAGGCGTTTCGTGGCGGAGACGGGCGTGACCCCGATGCAGTGGCTGACGGCGCAGCGAGTGCTGCACGCACGGCTGCTGCTGGAGACGACGGATGCCTCGATCGACGAGATCGCGGCATCCTGCGGCTTCGGAAGTGCGACGCTGTTCCGTCACCACTTCTCCCGCGAGGTCGGAGTCGCCCCCACCGCGTACCGCAAGTCGTTCGCCTGCGACGACGAGCCGACGAGCCCAGGCGCTGATGCCATGGACAGCCGAGTCCCAGCCTTCGTGTAGGCAGCACCGATCAGCCGCCAATATCGCGGCCACGCCGCTCACCGACTCAATCGGCTCGGCACCACGAGCAAGCTCGCGGCGCTCTCACCTCAATCGTCGATAAGCTTTGCTCTCGATGCCCGACAGCCCTCTCTCCGCCTCGCCGTACGAGGTGCTCGGTGTGCAGGCATCCGTCAGCCAAGACGATCTGCGCAAGGCATACCGACGGATGCTCCGCCGAGCACATCCCGACACCGGCGGCTCCGCAGCACAGTTCGACGCCGTGCAGCGCGCGTGGGCGATCATCGGCAGCCCTGACGCCCGTGCCGCGTACGACCGCGGCCGTAGTGTGCATGAGACTCCTCACACGTGGGCACCGCAGCCGCCGCGCGCTCGGCGGCAGGAATCGAGGCCTCAGACGCGCGCGTATGGGCATCCCGGCGGCTTCTCGCGCGAGCGCTATCTCACCCTGATCAGGGAGTGGTCCGGCCGCGGCAGGGAACTGGAGAATCCCTACGATCCGGCGCTCGTGCGCTCAGCACCACGCGAGATCAAGCACACGCTTGCGGATGCCATCGCCGAAGAGAACACGGCGCGCGCCCTGACCGCGCTCGGCATCGGGTACACGGTGTGGCACGACGTCGATGCGACGGGTCGCGCCGCAGCCGCCGCCGGACGCGTCGAGAAGATCGACCACGTCGTACTCGGCCCGACGGGACTGTTCGCCATCCAGTCCGAGGACTGGGCGACCCCCGTCACGGTCAGGCGAGGCGACCTCGTGCCGGAGGGCGAGGCATCCGGATTCGAGAGGCAACCGCTGCACGAACTCGTCGGGCGCGCCCGCACGCTGGGCAGGGCGACGTCGGTGAAGTTCACAGTCGCGGCCGTGGTGCTGCCGGATGACGATCTCGAGCAATCGGTCACCGTCGTCGGACGCTCACGCGGCATCGCGCTCGTCGCTGTTCAGGCATCCGTGATCGCGCACGTGCTGCGCACCGGCATCGCCGACACACCGCGGCCGGACGGCACGACGCTCTTCGAGCTGCGCACCAGGCTGCAGCGAGGGATCCGCTTCGTCTGAGAGGTCGCGTCGCGGTGGCGCCCAGCATTCAAGCGAGCGCACCAGCTGAAGCTGACGACGCGGACTACTCCTCGTCGTCCTCGCGCGGCTGCACGTACGGATCTTCTTCGCCCGCATACTCTGCGGATGCCGCAAGCCCGGCCACTTGCTCGTCGCGCTGGTGCGCCTCGCGGAGGAGTCCCTCGATGAGCTCCGCATTCTCCGGGATCGCATCGGGAATGAACTCGAGCGACGGCGTGAGCCGCGTCGTGATATTGCGTCCGACCTCGGTGCGCAGCAATCCGGTCGCAGCTTTGAGCGCTGCAGCCGAATCGGTGCGCTCCTTCTCGGTGCCGTACACGGTGTAGAAGATGCTGGCGTGCTGCAGATCACCCGTGACGCGAACGTCCGTGATCGTCACGAAGCCCAGCCGGGGGTCGCGCAGGCCCTTGTCGAGGCGTCGTGCGACGACCTCCTTGATGCGATCAGCGAGCTTGCGAGCCCGTGCCTCGTCCGCCATCTCTCTACCTCTTTCGCCGGGATTTACTCGGTTGCAGCGCCAAATGCGCTCTATTGCGCCAACAGTGCTGGCGCAATAGAGCGCAAATGGCGCTATTGACGCGCGACGCGCTAGACGCGCGGCTTCTCGCGCATCTCGATCGTCTCGATCTCGTCGCCGATCTGGATGTCGTTGAACTTGCCGAGGCCGATACCGGCTTCGAAGTCCGTGCGAACCTCGGTGACGTCGTCCTTGAAGCGACGCAGCGACTCGATCGCCAGGTTGTCGCCGACCACGACACCGTCACGGATGACGCGTGCCTTGGCGTTGCGGGTGATCGTTCCCGACCGCACCAGAACACCGGCGATGTTGCCGAACTTGGAGGAACGGAACACCTCGCGGATCTCGGCCACACCCGACTGCACCTCTTCGAACTCGGGCTTGAGCATGCCCTTGAGCGAGTTCTCGATGTCGTCGATGGCGTTGTAGATGACCGAGTAGAACCGCACGTCGATGCCCTCACGGGCGGCGCGCTCCCGTGCCTTGACGTCGGGGCGCACGTTGAACCCGATGACGATCGCGTTGTCGATCGTCGCGAGGTCGATGTCGCTCTCGGTGACCGCACCGACACCGCGGTGCAGGATGCGCAGCTGAACGCTGTCGTCCACCTCGATCTTCATCAGCGACTCCTCCAGCGCCTCGACGGCACCGGAGACATCACCCTTGATGATGAGGTTGAGCGACTCGACCTTGCCCTCTTCCAGAGCACGGGTGAAGTCCTCGAGGCTGATGCGCTTGCGCGCCTTCGCCAGCTGGGCGTTGCGCTCGGCCGCTTCACGCTTCTCGGCGATCTGACGGGCCGTGCGATCCTCCTCGGTGACGAGGAAGGTGTCACCGGCTCGCGGCACGCTGGAGAGACCCTGCACCTGCACGGGGCGAGACGGAAGTGCCTCGTCCACGGCATCGCCGTTCTCGTCCTGCATGGCGCGAACACGTCCGTATGCGGTTCCCGCAACGATCGAGTCTCCGACTCGCAGCGTTCCGGACTGGATGAGCACGGTCGCAACCGCACCACGGCCCTTGTCGAGCTTGGCCTCGATGGCCACACCGCGGGCATCCTTGTTCGGGTTCGCACGCAGGTCCAGGCCTGCATCGGCGGTGAGCAGCACAGCATCGAGGAGTTCCCGGATGCCGATGTTCTCGCGGGCCGACACGTCGACGAAGATCGTCTCGCCGCCGTACTCCTCGGCGACCAGGCCGAACTCGGTCAGCTGCTGGCGCACCTTCGCGGGGTTCGCGTCCGGCTTGTCGATCTTGTTCACCGCCACCACGATCGGCACGTCGGCCGCCTGCGCGTGGTTCAGAGCCTCGATCGTCTGCGGCATGATGCCGTCGTCGGCCGCGACCACCAGGATCGCGATGTCGGTCACCTGCGCACCTCGGGCACGCATGGCGGTGAACGCCTCGTGACCAGGGGTGTCGATGAAGGTGATCGGACGCTCGATGTTCTCGTGCGTCGTCGTGATCTGGTAGGCACCGATGTGCTGCGTGATGCCACCGGCCTCGCCCGCCACCACGTTGGTGTTGCGGATAGCGTCGAGCAGCCTCGTCTTACCGTGGTCGACGTGACCCATGACGGTGACCACGGGCGGGCGGACCGCCAGATCTTCGTCGGTCTCGTCCTCCAGCTCTGCCTCGAGGTCGATGTCGAAGCCCTCGAGGAGCTCCTTGTCCTCGTCCTCAGGCGACACGATCTGGATCTTGTATCCCAGCTCGGAGCCGAGCACCTCGAACGTCGCCTCGTCGAGAGACTCCGTCGCCGTCGCCATCTCACCGAGGTGGAACAGCACGGTCACGAGGTTGCCCGGACTGGCGTCGATCTTGTCTGCGAAATCGCTGATCGATGCACCGCGGCGCAGACGGACGACGGTACCGCCGTCACCACGAGGAACGCTGACGCCGCCGATCGACGGCGCCTCGCGCATCTCGAATTCCTGCCGCTTCGTGCGCTTCGACTTGCGGGCCCTGTTCTTGCCGCCACCGCGGCCGAAGGCACCGGCCGTGCCACCACCCGGGCCGCGGCCACGACCGCCGCCACCGGCGGGACGCGGTCCGCTGAAGCCGCCACCTGGGCGGTTGAAGCCACCTGCACCTGCGCCTGCTCCCGCGCCACCGGGGCGCTGGAAGCCACCGGTGCGGCCACCGCCTGCACCAGCGGGCCGCGGGCCGCGCTGGCCTGCTCCTGCCGGACGCGGACCGCCGGGACGCGGCGAACCGGGTCGAGGAGCCTGCGGACGTGGGATGTTGCCGGGCGTCGGGCGCTGGCCCATGCCCTGCGAGCTGGCGAACGGGTTGTTGCCGGGACGCGGCGTACCTGCCGGCCGCTGGCCCATTCCCTGCGAGCTCGAGAAGGGGTTGTTGCCAGGACGCGGCGTGCCGGGTCGAGGTGCAGCCGAATGCTGCGCGGTGTCTGCAGGCTTTTCGTCGGGCTTTTCCGCGGGACGCTCAGCCGGCTTCGGCTCCGCCTTGACCTCAGGAGCTGCCGGCGGTGCCGGAGGCTTCGGGGCGGCCGGCCTCGGCGCAGTAGCGCCAGCCGGAACGGTCGCCGGGGTACCGGCCTGCTTGGAGGCCGGGGTCGCAGCAGGCTGCGACGGCGTCGCATCCGACGGCTTCGCACCGTCGGCTTCGAGGGCAGCCCTCAACTTGCGAGCGACCGGGGGTTCAATGCTCGACGACGGTCCCTTGACGAACTCGCCGAGCTCTTTGAGCTTCGCGAGGGCGACTTTGCTGTCGACGCCCAGTTCATTCGCGATCTCGTGTACGCGTGGTTTTGCAGCCACAATTCTCCTGTTCGGGGCTTGCCCGAGCAGGGGCAAGCCTTAGTAGTGGACGGGTCTCATTTCGAGCCGCTCATCAGTTGTCCATTAGCCATTCAGCCTGTTCTCTAGTGGCCGTGTGTCCAGCGGGCCGTCGACCCGCAGCGCTCGCCCGAAGGCTTTGCGTTGGATCGCTTTCGTCAGACACTCGGTAGTCGGATGAAGCCACGCGCCTCGCCCGGGCATCCGCGCAGACTCGTCGACGACGAGCTGTGAATTTCGGGCGACAACCCTCAGAAGTGAGGATCGGGGAGCGCGAGAACGGCATCCGACGCACGTTCTCACGGATCCCATCTTACCCCACGGCGTCTGGGTGCCTGCCCGCTCGTGCATCAACCGGATGCCGCGAGATCTGCCGGATGAGCGATGCCACCGGCATCGCCTTGGCTGCCGCCTTCCGCGAAGATCGCTATCCAGCCGTATCCGGCTGGATAGCTGCGTTCATTGCGCTGTCGCGTCGGCTTCCACACTCTGCCGGATGGGCGATGCCACCGGCATCACCCTGGCTACCGCCTTGGGCCAAGATCGATATTCAGGCCGACGTGTCGGGCTGAATATCTGGGTTCATCGTGCTGCCGCGTCAGCTTCCGCAGTCTGCCGGATTGGCGATGCCACCGGCATCACCCTGGCTACCGCCTTGGGCCAAGATCGATATTCAGGCCGACGTGTCGGGCTGAATATCGATCTTGGCCCCTGTCAGCTTGGCGGCGAGGCGGGCGTTCTGCCCTTCCTTGCCGATCGCCAGCGAGAGCTGATAGTCCGGCACCAGGGCGCGCACCGCCTTCAGCGAATCGTCGACGACGAACGCCTTCGTCACTTTCGCAGGCGACAGCGCGCTTGCCACGAACGTCGAGAGATCGGGCGAATAGTCGACGATGTCGATCTTCTCGTTGTTCAACTCCGCCGTGACAGCGCGCACGCGCTGACCGAGCTCGCCGATGCACGCGCCCTTCGCGTTCACGCCAGGCTGATTCGCCCGAACCGCGATCTTCGTGCGGTGTCCGGCCTCGCGAGCCAGCGACACGATCTCGACCACGCCGCTCGCGATCTCCGGCACCTCGAGCGCAAACAGCTTGCGCACCAGAGAAGGATGCGTACGCGACACCGTGATCGACGGACCCTTCGGCCCCTTCGACACACTCGTCACATACACACGGATGCGCGACCCATGCGCGTACTCCTCGCCCGGCACCTGCTCCTCGGGAGGCAGGATCGCCTCGACACTGCCGAGGTCGACGTGGATCATCCGGGGGTTCGGACCCTGCTGGATCACGCCGGCGACCACGTCGCCCTCCCGACCCTTGAACTCGCCGAGCACCGCATCGTCCTGGATGTCACGCAGCCGCTGGTTGATCACCTGCTTCGCCGCGAACGCTGCGATGCGGCCGAAGTCGCTCGGGCTGTCCTCCGACTCCCCGATGACGTTGCCCTCTTCGTCGAACTCGGGTACGTACACGGTCACGTGGCCGGTCTTGCGATCCAAGTGCACGCGTGCAGCGGGCGACTCCTCGCTGTGACCCTGGCTATGACGGTGCGAAGCCTGGTCAGTGTGCTTGAGATATGCCGTCAAGATCGCCTGCTCGATGATCTCCACGAGCTCGTCGAACGGAATCTCCCGTTCGCGCTCCATCAGACGCAAGACGCTGAGGTCGATGTCCACCTTCGGCCCCCTCTATTCAGTTCGTTGTTCGTTTTCACTTGAACGCCCGCGGTCTCTTCGACCTGCGGGCGCACGACTCCATCAGCCCCGAGGGCTGACCTCACAGACTACCGGATCCGGGCCCGATCGTCACCGCCCGCTGCGATGCCGAGCCCGTCGAGGGCGTCCTCCACGATGCGCAAGCCCTCGAGCCCGGGGAGCGACGCGATCGAGCGGTCGACCTTGCGCGCGGCATCCCTGCCGGCGTCGCCGCTCATCAGGTGCGTCATCACGTGAATGACGTCGTCGCGGTCCATGATCGTCGACCCGACCGGCGCCCAGAAACGCTTCAGCGCGAACCTCGTGAGCTTCTGCGCCTTCGTGCTCGCGGCCAGTCTCGCCCGCGCCTGCGAGGTGTAGAACGCCACGTGCCTGGCCTCCTGCTTCGCGATGCGGCGCAGCAACTCGGCCAGCACAGGGTTCTCCTCGAGCTCGGCCATGCGGTTGTATGCCGTGATCGCCGACCACTCGTTCGCCGCGCCCCACGCCATGTGCGTGGCGATGAAGTCACTGCCGACCAACGTGCCGAGCACGGACTGCTTGATCGGGTCGAGCCGGTCCTTCCAGCCGAGCTTCAGACGCTTCGCCTTCAACTCGTCGTACTGCACGGTGACACCGTGCAGGTGCAGCACCGCGGCGAGCGCCTCGCCGTGCCAGAACTCCTCGCGATTCCACATCGTCATGAAGGCGCTGACATCCGGGTCGCGATGCGACGGTGTCGTCAGCAGATCGCGGGTATAGCAGACCGTGTGGTACTCGACGTCGGTCATGTAGCGCAGGGTGCGTAGCGACGTGTCGTCGAGCGGATGCTCGCGAAAGCTCTCCAGATCGAGGTCGCCCCAGTGCACAGCAACACTCGTCGCCGTGTACTTGTCGATGTCGAATGCCATCAGTCTCCCTCCGCGAGAGTGCGCGCCAGTTCGGATGCCGTCCGCGCCCGGATTCCCGGCAACGCGGCGATCGCGTCGGCGACGGCCTCGGCGCGATCCTCACCGACCTTGCCGCCGAAGACGGAACGGGTGAATGCGGCGCGAGTCGCCGCATCCAGCAGCGGCGCGCCGATCGGCCACGCCTCGCGCTGGACGCTCCGCTCGGCCAGCCGCACCGAGCGTGGGTCCGAGGCCAGCCGCTTCGTGGCCTCGCCGAGGAAGAAGGCCGTGTGGCGCGACTTCGTGCCACGGATGACCGCGAGCAGTTCGCGAAGCGGCGGCGCGGCATCCGATTCCACGGCGTCGTAGGCGGCGTCGAGAACCAGATCGTCGAGGTAGCCCGCGACCATGTGGGCGCCGACGATCGAGCGTCCTGCGATGAAACCTCCTGTCGCACGGCGTACCGGGCCGCCGGGCAGGCTCCCGGTGGGTGTGGCGCGGCTGCCGGAGACCGAGCTCAGGGCATCCGCGATCCAGTACTTCTCGAAGGCCCACGTGACGAGGAATGCCGTGACCCTGGCGTCCTTATGCGTCGCCGTGACGAGCACGTTGCGCAGGTGCGCCATCGTGGCGCCCTCGAGCACGCACAGGGTGCCGAGCAGCTCCGCCTCTGGCGCGGACACCCGGATCGCCTCGACGTCGAGCACGTCTCGCAGAGTGCCGCGCGCCGAACGTGTGAACGCGGCCACATCGAAGTCGGTCGCGCCATCGACATCCGTCTCCCGCGCACGCACGGCATCTAGTCTGCGCCTTCTGAGGCCGCCTTCGCTGAGCATGGAGGGATGCGTCGCCCTCGCCGGCCGAGTACCGCGCCGAACGCACACCCCGCTAGTCGAGTAGCGCGCCGAAGGCACGCGTATCGAGACCCGCACACGCCTGTGCCACGTGGTGCGGATCTCGATATGCGTCGCTCCGCGGCGCCACTCGACCAGCGGGCGTCACTGCGCGGCGCTACTCAACGCGCGCTCGGGAAGTCGTCGATCGCCCTGATGAGTCGGTGCAGCTCACCGATCCTGAACTGGTTCAGCTTGAGTTCGAGTCGCGGCAGATCGAGCTTGTCGCGATCCTGACGCTCTGCGCGCAGCGGATCGGAGCGCTCGATCACGCCGTCGATCGCCAGGTCGCCGAACCGCTCATTCAGCTGCTCGACCTCCGCGTCCGTCGGCTCCGCCTTCAGACGCAGCACCAGCCTGTCTCCCACCCAACGCAGCGAGTCGTAGTTGCGCCAGAAGCCGGTGATCTCGGCGACGGCATCCGTCACGGAATCCGTGACCAGCACCCGGTCGAAGTCGTCAGGTGAGATGACACCGCTCGGGATCAGCTGTTCGTCGACGAACCGGCGCAGTCCGGCCCAGAACGTGCCGCCAGGGCGGTCGAGCAGCACGATCGGCGCCGGCTCCGCCTTGCCGGTCTGCTGCAGCGTGAGCAACTCGAACATCTCGTCGAGCGTGCCGAATCCGCCGGGCAGGCAGATGAATCCCCTCGATTCCTTCACGAGCATGAGCTTGCGGGTGAAGAAGTACTTCATGGTGACGATGTTCGGGTCGTCCTGCACCGCCATGCTCGGTTTCTCTTCGAACGGCAGACGGATCGAAACACCCAGCGAGTGATCGGGGCCGGCCCCCTCGACCGCGGCCTGCATGATCCCCGGACCAGCGCCGGTGACGACCATCCAACCGCGCTCCGCGAGCGCCGACGTGAC
>DASZMW010000082.1:0-3277 GCA_035551735.1 Humibacter sp.
CGACAACACCTCTTCGCCCGCCCAGCTCAGGGCATCACGCACAAGCTCGACCTCGCCCGACTCGACCAGGATCAGCGGATAGTCGCGCTCGCCGGAGCGGTAGAGGTAGTCGCCGCGCTCCACTTGCTGTACCTCGCCCGACGCGGTCAGGCGTTCCCACTGCGCGTCGGTGAGCCGCGGGATGAGCCGCGGATCGGTTGCCATCAGGTTCGGCTGCGTCATGTCAGTAGTCCGCCGTGAAGTCGCCGGGCGAGGGAAGGACCCGCGCCTCGCCGCCGAGCCTATCGCCGCTCGCTCACGGCGGGAACGTCCGCGTGACCGGACTTCGGCCGCGCGAGGTCGGCCGCAAAACGAACGATCCGCCGGACGGAACTTGGGGTTCCGTCCGGCGGATCGTGTCATCTGCGGCGCCGCGTGCCGCGTTCAATTCGCTCAGGGGCTGGGGAGCTGGGATTACGCGGTCTGCGCCTCGCGGTGCGGGAGGCGCCAGTTCGGGCGCACGTAGTGGCAGGTGTAGCCAGCCGGGTACTTCTCCAGGTAGTCCTGGTGCTCCTCCTCGGCCTCCCAGAACTCGCCTGCCTGCTCGACCTCGGTGACGACCTTGCCCGGCCACAGACCAGACGCGTCGACATCCGCGATGGTGTCGCGTGCGACCCGCTCCTGCTCGGGCGACGTGTAGAAGATCGCCGAGCGGTAGCTGCGGCCGATGTCGTTGCCCTGGCGGTTCTTGGTCGACGGATCGTGGATCTGGAAGAAGAACTCCAGGATGTCGCGGTAGCTGATCACATCGGGGTCGAAGATGATCTCGACCGACTCCGCGTGGTCGCCGTGGTGGCGATACGTCGCGTTCGGCGTGTTCGGGTCACCGGAGTAGCCCGTACGCGTCGAGATCACGCCCGGCTTGTGGCGCAGAAGCTCCTGGGCTCCCCAGAAACATCCGCCTGCGAGAATGGCACGCTCGGTGCTCATAGTGATGACTCCTTAATTGTCGATGCTGACATTGTCGGTCGGATGCGCTCCCGCCGTCACAGCGGACGTCACATCCGTTCGCGCTTACGCCTGTGCGCCGGTGGATGCCGCGTGATCGAAGAGCGAGACGTACTGTCCGTAGCCCTCCTTCTCGAGGTCGGCGAGGGGCACGAAACGCAGCGCGGCTGAGTTGATGCAGTAACGCAACCCGCCTGCCTCGATCGGACCGTCGTCGAACACGTGGCCGAGGTGGCTATCGCCGTGGGTCGAGCGCACCTCGGTACGCACCATGCCGAACGCCCTGTCGGTGTTCTCCACGACGTTCGCGGGGTCGAGCGGGGCAGTGAAGCTCGGCCAGCCGCATCCGCTGTCGTACTTGGTCGTCGAAGCGAACAGTGGCTCGCCCGAGACGATGTCGACGTAGAGGCCGGCATCCTTCTTGTCCCAGAACTCGTTACGGAACGCCGGCTCCGTTGCGGCCTCCTGCGTCACCTCGTACTGGCGGGGCGTCAGGTCTGCGATGGCCTTAGGGTCCTTGCTGTACTTGCTCATGTGTGAACTCCTTACAAAGGGGAAAACGCAGTACCCCCCTAGTAAGTTCCCGCCGGCGCCCTCTGAGGCTGTGAGGATGCCGAGACTCGTGCAAGCACTGCCCGGCACGCGTCGCCCGCTGTCTCCTCAGTGCACGCCGAGGTAGGCCTCGAGGGTTTGCGGGTTCGCGTGCAGCAGCGGCTCGTGCAGCACCTCGCCAGGGAACTCGCTCGCCTCGAAGAACCAGCGGTTGGATGCCGGCATCCCCCACAACTGCGCCCGCTTGGCATTGCTGATGTCCCAGCGCATCGGCTCGTCCTCGAGGTCGATGAATTGGTAGTGCGTCGTGAAGAGCTCGACGCGGTGCTGGTCGGGGTCGCGCAGGTAGAGGAACAGCGCGTTGCTGATGCCGTGCCGACCCGGTCCGCGGTCGATCTCCTCGCCGAAGCCGAGGGCACCGGCGACATCCGCGGCGTGCAGCAGCGAGATGCCGTCGGGCACCGTGTAGGCGAAGTGGTGCAGCCTCGGGCCGTGGCCGTTGGTGAAGACCAGGTCGTGGGTGTTGCCCTTCACCTCCATCCAGGTGCCCCAGAGCTCGTCGGTGCCATCTTTGGCGGTGTATTCCGACATGCGCATGCCGAGGTCCGTCCAGAAGTCCGTTGCCGCCTGCACGTCGTATGTCACGACCTGGAAGTGGTCGATGCGCTGTGGCGCTCCGGCCACGAACTCGTCGAAGTTCTGCATCTTGCGCGGCAGAAGGTCCATCGACGAGGTGAGCTCGATGTGGGTTCCGACAGGATCGCTGAAGAGCAGGGTCGGCCCCTGGTGCGGGCGTTCGACGCGCTCGTGCTCGATGCCGGTCTCGGCGAAATAGCGCTCGGCTGCGACGATGTCGTCGTCGGTTCGAACGCGAAGGCCGACGCGCAGCGCCTGCGCGACCTCGCCGCGCTCGAGCACCAGGCTGTGGTGCGCTGATTCCTCGAGTCCGCGCAGGTACACGGCGTCGTCGGTCTCCTCCGAGACCACGAGTCCGATGACGTCGCGGTAGAAGTCGCGGCTCGCCTCGAGGTCGGTCACCGCGAGCCTGACGTGGCTGGCCCTGGTGAGCGCGAAGGGTGGAATCGGGTTGGTTGTCGGCAGCATCGTCGCCTCCGGTAGTTGGGTATGTTCCCGTTCGAGCGTGACACCGGGACGGCCGCCGGGGAACTATTTTCTCGCTCTGCCAGCCATAACGGATGCCTATATCCAATCGCTCACTATGTCCTGACGCATATAGTCGGTTGCGTGGAGCTCAGGCAATTGCATTACTTCACGGCAGTGGTCGAGGCCGGCTCGTTCACGGCCGGTGCGACCGCGCTCCACCTCTCGCAACCCCCGCTGAGTGTCGCGATCGCGAAGCTGGAAGCCGAGCTCGGCGTGCGCCTGCTGGTGCGAACGCCACGCGGCGTCGAGCCGACGAGCGCGGGACGGTACCTGCTCGACGCATCCGCTCGCCTGCTCGGCGAGGTCGACGACATCGTTTCGTCGCTCGGCAGGTTCGGCTCTGGGACGTCGGGCACGCTGACCATGGCCGCCGTGCCCGTGCTGATGTGGCACCGGCTGCCCGCGCTCTTGCGCGCGTTCGCAGTCGACTCACCCGACGTCGAAGTACGGCTCGTCGACCCGCCGCCGTGGACCGCGATCGACATGGTTCAGCAGCGCACCGCCGACCTCGCAGCGATCATGGTGTCGGATCCGCGCCGGTTCGTCGCGAGGCACGGCGGCTCGCTCGACATCA
>DASZMW010000083.1:0-14947 GCA_035551735.1 Humibacter sp.
CGCGACGCCAGCGCCGGCCGCTGTCCCGGCGACCGGTTCGCCTAACGGCCGAATCGCGTCAGCCGATCGCGACCTCTCCGTCGAAGACCAGCTCGGCCGGCCCCGAAAGGGCGACGTGCTCACCGTCTTCTGCGGGGAACATCCGCACGCCGAGCGTGCCGCCTGGCGTGCGCACCTTCCAGTCGTCGGGAGCGCCGTCACCCGCCCAGTACCTGGTGGCCAATGCCGCGGCCGCCGTGCCGGTACCGCAGGCCAGCGTCTCGCCGCTGCCGCGCTCGTGGACACGCATGCGGATGCGGCCGATCCCATCGGCCACGAGGGGCTCGAACGGCACGACGAACTCGATGTTGGCACCACCGATCGGCGAAGGGTCCATGATCGGCGTCGGCCCGAGATCGACTCGGTCGAGCTCGTCATCGTCGGCCAAGGCGACCACCACGTGCGGGTTCCCTACCTCGATGCCGAGCCCCGGACGCGCAATGCCCAGCTCCTTCGCGCGCACCAGCGGGTCGTCGCCCGTGAGGTGCCAGCGACCGAGATCCACCTGGAACCCTGTGCCGCTCTGCTGCACGTCCCGCACGCCTGAGCGGGTGCCGATCGGCAGGGTCTGGCCGGGGCGCAGATCCGCGTAGCCACCATCGATGAGGTAGCGCGTGAACACACGGATGCCGTTGCCGCACATCTCCGCGGGCGTCCCGTCGGCGTTGTGGTAGTCCATGAACCACTCGGCGGTCGGGTCTTCCGCCAGTGCGATCGAGCCTTCAGGGATCGCTGACGAGCGAATGGCCCGGATCACGCCGTCCGCTCCGACGCCGAAGTGTCTGTCGCAGATGAGGGCGATCTGCGCGCCTGTGAGGTCGACGGCGCCATCCGGGTCCGCGAACAGCACGAAGTCGTTTCCGGCACCGTGGCCTTTGCTGAAGGAGAGTGTGGTCACCGCGTCAGCCTATCCAGTGACGCTTGTGCGAGCCGATCCACAACCGTGTCCGTGTCGTCCCCGTCCGCGTCGAGCCATTCCAGATCGGGGTACCGCTTGAACCACGACACCTGCCTGCGTGCATAGCGGCGTGTGAGACGCTGGGTTTCGGCCACGGCCTCCTGCTCGCTCATGTCACCACTCAGCTGAGTGATCGCCTGCGCATAGCCGATCGCCCTGGACGCCGTGACGCCACCCTGAAGACCGGCGGGGAGCAGACCGCGCACCTCGTCGACGAGGCCGTCCGTCCACATCCGTTCGACGCGGGCATCCAGCCTTCTCACCAACTTCTCCCGTGACACTTGCAAGCCCAGCACGATCGACGGCGACCACAGCACCGGCCGCTCCGGAAGGACGGCCCCGTGCCCGGCCTCGGCCAGTTCCGCGATCTCGAGCGCGCGGATGACCCGTCTCGGGTTCGCGGGATCGACCCGCTCAGCGGTCGCCGGGTCGAGCTCGCGCAACCTCGCGAGAAGTGGCGCAATACCGGTCTCCCGCTCTTCTGCCTCCAAGCGAGCGCGCACCTCTGCGTCTCTCCCCGGAAACGCGAAATCGTACAACACGCTCGACACGTAGAGCCCGGACCCACCCACCAGGATCGGCACGCCGCCACGCGAACGGATGTCCTCGACGGCTTCGCGCGCCCGCGGCTGATACCACGCGACGGTCGCCTCCTCCGTGACCTCCCGCACGTCGATGAGGTGATGGGGAATGCCTTCGCGCTCGGCGACGGGCAGCTTCGCCGTGCCGATGTCCATGCCGCGGTACAACTGCATGGCGTCGGCGCCGACGACCTCGGCAAGGATGCCTCGCTTGCCCAGACGCACCGCGACTTCGACCGCAAGGTCGCTCTTACCCGTACCCGTTGCGCCGACGATCGCGAGAATCGGCGCAACCGTGCCGTCGCTCACGGCCACTTCACCCTCCGGTGCGGCCGTCACGCATCGACCGGGGGCGTCACCGCTCGCCGTCGCCAGGATCGTAAATGGGCGTGGTCGGTCCCGCCGGGGCTCCGACGTCGAGACGCGAACGCAGCGTCGGCAGGCCGAGCGACACAGGGCCGGCAGCAGGGCCGTTCGAGCCATGGGCCGGGATCGCACAGGACTCCTCGTCGGCGCGCTCCCACGCGTCGCCGGCGCGCGTGCGGCGCACGCGTAGCGGCGCTCCCGGCTCGCTATCGGCCAACAAGTGGAAGGGGGCAGCGTGCGTGATCCGCACCGTCACCACGTCGCCTGGACGAGGCGCCTCCGAGCCCTCCGGTACCTCGAAGTGCACCAGTCTGCTGTCTTCGGCACGACCGCTCATACGATGCGTCTCAGCGTCTTTCTTGCCTTCACCCGTTGAGACGAGCACCTGCACCTCGCGGCCGACGATCTTCTCGTTCTCCTCGAGGCCGATGCGTTCCTGAAGCGCGATGAGGCGCTCGTAGCGGTCCTGCACGACCTCCTTCGGCACCTGATCGGTCATCACCGCCGCCGGCGTTCCCGGCCGCGGCGAGTACTGGAACGTGAACGCCGTCGCGAACCGTGCCCGCTCGACGACGCGGAGGGTCGCTTGGAAGTCCTCCTCCGTCTCACCGGGGAAGCCGACGATGATATCCGTGCTGATCGCGGCATCGGGAATGCGGGCACGCACGCGGTCGAGAATGCCGAGGTACTTCTCGGAGCGGTAGCTGCGACGCATCGCGCGCAAGATGCTGTCGGATCCGGACTGCAACGGCATGTGCAGCTGCGGCATCACGGCCGGTGTCTCCGCCATCGCCTCGATAACGTCGTCCGTGAACGCTGCCGGGTGGGGGCTCGTGAAGCGGATGCGTTCGAGCCCGTCGATCTCACCTGCAGCGCGCAGCAGTTTGCCGAACGCCAGGCGATCGCCGAAGTCGACTCCGTAGGAGTTCACGTTCTGGCCGAGGAGTGTGACCTCCACGGCGCCGTCATCGACCAGTGACTGGATCTCCGCCAGCACCTCGCCAGGACGGCGGTCGTTCTCCTTGCCTCGCAGCGAGGGCACGATGCAGAACGTGCAGGTGTTGTTGCACCCCACGGAGATCGAGACCCAACCGCTGTAGGTCGAGTCGCGTTTTGTCGGGAGTGTCGACGGGAAGGTCTCCAGGGCGTCGAGGATCTCGATCTGCGCCTCGTCGTTGTGCCTGGCGCGCTCGAGAAGGCTCGGCAACGACCCCATGTTGTGCGTGCCGAAGACGACATCGACCCAGGGCGCCTTCTCGAGGATGACGCTCTTGTCCTTCTGCGCCAGGCATCCGCCGACGGCGATCTGCATGCCGGAGTGACGACGCTTCACGGATGCCAGGTAGCCGAGGTTACCGTACAGCTTGTTGTCCGCGTTCTCACGGACGGCGCACGTGTTGATGACCACAACGTCGGCCTCGGAGCCAGACGCCGGAACGTATCCCGCGGCCTCCAGCGATCCGCTCAGGCGCTCGGAATCGTGCACGTTCATCTGACAGCCGAAAGTGCGCACCTCATATGTACGCACGTGGCCTTCTGCGTCCACGGCCGCGTCGGACACGGCTATCGCTGTGGGCGCCGAGCCGGGTCGAACTCGATCGGCAATGCTCATAATGCGGACCATTCTACGTTCGCCGGCACACGCCTTCGTTCGCGTGCCCTGACTGCCCGGATCGCCTCCCCGAGCGATGCCTGGTCAGCGGAACCGAACCCGTCCTCCGTCGGTGGACGGCCCCTTGGGATGCGAGTCGAGCGCCGTGCGCACAGCGGCCCGGACCGTCTCCCCGTCGTAACCCTTGCGGAGGAGGAAACCACTGAGCCTGCGCGACGCCACGTCGTAGTCGAAGCTTGTCAGCTGCCTGGCTCGCGCGATGGCCAGCTCTGTGGCGCGTTCCTTCTCGTCGTCACCGTCGAGCTCCGCCATCGCGTCGGCGATCACGCCGTCGTCGAGGTGTCTTCTGCGCAGCTCGGATTCGATCGCGGAGCGTCCCGAGCCCTTTCTGGTGTGCATCGTGTAAACCATCGACACGGCAAGGGCCGCATCGTCGACGAGCCCGATACTCTCCAGCCGATCGAGCTCGGCCGCAGCCGTTTCGTCATCCACTTCGCGTTTCGCGAGTACCTGCTCGAGTTCCCAGCGCGACATCCCACGGCGTGCCAACTGGTGGATGGCCACGTTGTTCGCTCTGGTCGTCTTGCGATCGCGGTCACTACGACCGCGGCCGTCGGCCTCATGTTCGCCGTCACTGCCGTTCTGCTGCGATACCGCATTGACGCGCTCGAGCGCGTGCTGAGCCGCTTTCGAGGGCTGCGCTCCAGGCAGGTAGGTCACGGGTGCGAGATCTCCTGAGCGGCCGCCGGATGTCATGGCATCCGATGACCGGCGGCGCTTCGGCCGCTCGGAGTCTCCTGTCGGCGGGAACTGGACGACCATCGTGGCTCCCGCCCTAGGCGCCCTTGCGCTGTGCGATCTTGGGCGCGATCGACTCGACATTCGACGCCGACTCCGCCGGAGCATTCGGGTCGGATACCACACCGAGCTTGATCAGGATCTTGCGCTCGATATCCAACGCGATGTCGGGGTTGGAGATCAGGAAGTTGCGCGAGTTCTCCTTGCCCTGGCCGAGCTGGTCACCCTCGTACGTGTACCAGGCACCCGACTTCTTCACGATGCCCTGCTCAACGCCGTAGTCGATCAGGCTGCCCTCGCGGGAAATGCCGACACCGTAGAGGATGTCGAACTCGGCCTGCTTGAAAGGCGGCGCCATCTTGTTCTTGACTACCTTGACCCTGGTGCGGTTGCCAACGGCCTCAGTGCCGTCTTTCAACGTCTCGATGCGCCGGATGTCCAAGCGCACCGATGCGTAGAACTTGAGCGCCTTGCCACCGGCCGTGGTCTCGGGGCTTCCGAAGAACACACCGATCTTCTCGCGAAGCTGGTTGATGAAGATCATCGTGGTGTTGGTCTGGTTCAGGCCGCCGGTGAGTTTGCGGAGCGCCTGGGACATCAGGCGTGCCTGCAGACCGACGTGGGAGTCGCCCATTTCACCCTCGATCTCGGCGCGGGGCACGAGTGCTGCGACGGAGTCGATCACGATGAGGTCGATCGAGCCGCTGCGCACGAGCATGTCGGCGATCTCGAGCGCCTGCTCCCCCGTGTCGGGCTGCGACACGAGGAGGGCGTCGATGTCGACACCGAGCTTCTTCGCGTACTCGGGGTCGAGCGCGTGCTCGGCGTCGATGAAGGCCGCGATGCCGCCGCCCTTCTGCGCGTTGGCGATGGCGTGCAGCGTCAGCGTCGTCTTACCCGAGGACTCAGGCCCGTAGATCTCGACGATGCGTCCGCGCGGAAGACCGCCGATGCCGAGTGCGACATCGAGAGCGATCGAACCGGTCGACACGACCTCGACGGGCGCACGCTCGTCGCTGCCCAAGCGCATGACCGAGCCCTTGCCGAACTGGCGGTCGATCTGGGCCAGCGCAGTCTCGAGTGCTTTTTCGCGATCCGCTGGTGTGGGCATGATGGCTTCCTTTCGCCGGGACAGTCGTTGAGAACTCGCTGCTTCGTACCGTAGGGCGCACCGGCGACATCCGTAGGTGCGGGGTGCGATGCGGTGGATAACTCGCTTCGATCAGGTCTGTGGCCTCAGAGTACCAACTACCGAACATCTCTTCGCATCATCGATGGCGTGTCGCGCCACGAGAATTCGCGATTCGCGCACTTCGCGTCGGTCAGCGCTTTGGCTCGGGAAGGCCGACACCGTGGCGCCTGGCGACAGGAACTTCCATCGCCTCACACAGCGCCAGCCACACGTCTCGCTCCGGTACGCCGTCAACCAGCGCCTGGTCCCCCGTGCGGTTCGCCAGCCTGTCGAGCACAAGGTCGCGCAACAGCGCTCTTCCGTACTGCTCGCCGAATTCGGCGGTGACGGCTCGTTTGAATTCGCTCGCACGCATCGCAGTCAGCCTACGATCTGCGTCCGAAGATCGTAGAGGGCGCCGAACGTGCATACGACGGCCCCTTCTCGTCCGTTAACGGCGGAACGCCCCGCCGTGCGGGGCGTACCGTGGCCTCTACCGGCGAACGTGTCACCGTGCGACGAGATCCGCGTCCAAAGCGGCGACGAACTCATCGGGAACCGTGTCGGGAATGACCTGATCGATGCCCTCGAGCACCGCCAGCCTGTCTCCGACCTCGCGCATGATCACCGAGATGGGCGTGTCGAGTGCGTCGGCGACGGAAGCGAGAATCTCGCTCGACGCCTCCTTCTGACCCCGCTCCACCTCACTGAGGTAACCGAGAGCAACACTCGCCCGGCTCGCAACCTGACGGAGTGTGCGCCCCTTCTGCAGGCGGAAGTCCCGTAGCACGTCGCCGATTTCCTGACGTACGAGAATCATTGGAGCCTCCTTTTCTCTTCCTGCCAGAACCTTCGATCGAATCGTCAAAGTATGCACTAACGCTACGCGCATCGTGCTGAAACTCTAACCATCGATGGCTTGGTTTTGGGTGTGAGTACACACGCTGTAACGAACACGAAACCCGTACTATTCCGGCTCCCACCGTGCGACTGCGCCGGTTCAGCGAATCCTCGGGCTTCTTCGGATCGACCGAATCGGATGTCCGAACGCGCCGGCCGATCGGCTCGCGCGCGACCGTTGCGGCTCTCACTCCGTCGCGAAACGCTCCACGAGGAGCCGCGTCGCCACTGTGACAGTCTGCGCCCTGATCTGCGCCCTGTCACCGGTCAGCGCAAGCGGGATCGCCTCGATCGTCTCCCCGTAGGACAGGCCGAGGAACACCGTTCCCGGTGCGTGTCCGCCTTGGCCGTCCGGTCCCGCGACACCCGTGGTCGCGACGCCGATGTCGGCCACCCGGCCACCGACGGCAAGTCGCTCCCGTACGCGGCTGGCGAGTTGCGTGGCAACCTCGGGGTGCACGGGTCCCTGTTCGGCCAGCAGCGCGGCATCCACGCCCACCAGCGTGTGCTTGAGCTCCGTCGCATAGACGACGACGCCACCGAGCACGACCGCGGAAGCCCCTGCCGGCCGTGTGAGCTCGGCCGTGAGTGCGCCACCTGTGAGCGACTCCGCGACGGCGAGGGTGAGTCCGCGCGATGCGAGCCGCGAGATCAACCGTGCCGTGGCATCCGTACCGTCGGTCGTCACGACCGCTCCCGTCGCGCCGCAGCGAGGCGATACGCCTGCCAGAGGTAGCTGGCGCCCGACCAGACGGTGAGCACGAGGGCGATGCCCATCAGCACCCAGTTCAGCCAGAACACCCAGTCACCGAGGAAGGTCCAGAGCGGAGCGAGCGCGAATGAGATCGCGACGGCCTGGGCGACCGTCTTGAGCTTGCCGCCACTGCTCGCCGGAACGACGTTGCCTCTGGACAGCTCGACCATGCGCCACGCCGTGATGCCCACCTCGCGCACCACGATCACGATCGTCACCCACCACCAGAGCTCCCCCATGATGGAGAGACAGACCAGAGCGCCAGAGGTAAGCAGTTTGTCGGCGATGGGATCGAGGATCTTGCCGAGATCGGTGACCAGTCCCTGCCTGCGTGCGATCGCGCCGTCGATGCCGTCCGTCGCGATGGCGATGATGAAGAGCGCTGCGGCGATCCAGCGCAGTGCGCCGTCGGCTCCGGCATCCGCCAGCACCAGCCAGAAGAACACGGGCGCGAGGATGATCCGAACGACCGTGATGATGTTCGGCAGGTTGAAGTTGCCTGGCGTGGTCGATGCGGATGCCTGGCCGGAATCGGTCATGCGATCAGCCTACGGTCAGCTGGCGATTCGAGACCGCACCGTGAGCTGTCAGTCGCGGCCGGTGAGGCCCCAGGCGTCCTCGTCGGTATCGCCGTCGACCTCTTCGAGGTCATCGAACTTCGCCCCTACCGGGTCGTTGTCGTAGCGATCGTCCTGCTGCTGCCCGACCGTCGGCTGCGTCCGCGGCTGGCCCGGCGCGGAGGATGCCTCTGCGCTGCTGTCGCCGCCCCGCAGTCGCCCGAGCACGTTGCCCAGCTGTTCTGGCGTTGCAAGCACGTCGCGGGCCTTCGAGCCCTCAGACGGACCGACGATGTCTCTCGACTCGAGCAGGTCCATCAGGCGGCCTGCCTTGGCGAAGCCCACTCTCAGCTTGCGCTGCAGCATCGACGTCGAACCGAATTGGCTCGAGATCACGAGCTCGGCCGCCGCCAGCAGCAGGTCGAGGTCGTCTCCGATATCGGAATCGATCTGCTTCTTCTCCGGCGCTGCGGCGACATCTTGCCGGTACTCGGGACGCGCCTGACTCGTCACGTGCTCGACGACGCGCTGGATCTCGCCCTCCGACACCCAGGCACCCTGCACGCGTATCGGCTTCGAGGCGCCCATAGGCAAGAAGAGCCCGTCGCCTTGCCCGATCAACTTTTCGGCGCCGGGCTGGTCGAGAATGACGCGGGAATCGGTAACGCTGGAGACCGCGAGCGCGAAGCGCGACGGCACGTTCGCCTTGATGAGCCCCGTCACCACGTCGACGGAGGGTCGTTGGGTCGCGAGCACCAGGTGGATGCCGGACGCGCGCGCGAGCTGCGTGATGCGCACGATCGAATCCTCGACGTCGCGCGGCGCCACCATCATCAGATCGGCGAGCTCATCGACCACGACGAGCAGGTAGGGATAGGCCTTCAGCTTGCGCTCGCTCCCCTCGGGGAGCTTGATCTCGTCGTTGCGCACGGCCTTGTTGAAGTCGTCGATGTGGCGAAACCCGAAGCTCGCCAGGTCGTCGTAGCGCATGTCCATCTCTTTGACGACCCACTGCAGCGCTTCTGCCGCCTTCTTCGGGCTCGTGATGATGGGGGTGATGAGGTGCGGGACCCCGGCGTAGGCCGTGAGCTCGACCCGTTTCGGGTCGATGAGCACCATGCGCACCTCGCTGGGCTTGGCACGCATGAGCACGCTCGTGATCATCACATTCACGAAGACCGACTTGCCCGTACCCGTTGCGCCGGCCACCAGAAGGTGCGGCATCTTGGCGAGATTGGCGACGACGAAGCCGCCGCCGACATCTTTGCCCACTCCGATCGTCATCGGATGATGGCTGCTCGCCGCCGCGCCCGAGCGCAACACATCACCCAACGAGACGGTCTCACGGTCGCTGTTCGGGATCTCGACGCCGATTGCGCTCTTGCCCGGGATGGGCGAGAGAATGCGCACTTCGTTCGACGCGACGGCGTAGGAGAGGTTCTTACTGAGCGCAGTGACGCGCTCCACCTTCACACCCGGGCCGAGCTCGATCTCATACTGAGTCACTGTCGGGCCGCGCGAGAAGCCAGTCACGCGCGCGTCGACCTGGAACTGGTCGAGCACTGAGGTGATCGACGCGACGACCTCGTCGTTCGCCGCTGAACGGGTCTTCGCGGGAGTGCCTGCGGCGAGTGTAGATGGCGCCGGAAGCATGTACGGCGCCTCCGGCACGCCGTCGAGCGGCTTCGCGGCGTCTGCAGCGGCCGCGTCGAAGTCGTCGTCCGACAATCCACCGAAACCGGGAAGCACCGCCGTCGCCGTGTCGGGACGGAGCCCGGTCGGGTGCTTTCCTGCGCGTGAGACGTCTCCGGTGAAGCGGTTGACGGCATCCTCGGCGTCGCGAAGATCGGCGAGCACCTCGGTCTTGTAGTCCTGCGGTGCCGGTTCGAGCGCGGTGTCGAAGCTACCCGTGGCGGAGGCGTCGAGGCCCAGGACCTCGGTAAAAGACGGACCGCTCTCCTCGAACTGCGGATCGACCTCCCGGCCGCTCTTGTTGCGTCGCCACCACGGCAAGCTCTGCTCGGCGTCCTCATCGTCGGAGTCGGACTCCGCATCCGCCGACTTGCCGCGCCGCGACTTCGGCGGCTGCTCGGCGGCATCCTGCTCCTCGCCATCGGTTCGCTGAGCACCGAACAGGTAGGAGTAGAGCTCGCCGAGTCGGCGTCCGATGCGGTTCGGCGGGGTCTTGGTCATGATCAAAATGCTCAAGAGCAGCACGACGAAGACGATGGCGGCCGCCCCGATAGGTGTCGCGAGCGCGACGAGGGGCGCCCCCGCCATCCACCCGATCACACCGCCAGCCTTCGCCAGCAACTCCATGCCGTCGGCTGGCTGCGGCCGCGATGAGAAGATCTCGCACAACGCTGAGACCGTGACGAGGAGCAGGGCGAGGCCGATGCCGATGCGCGTGTTGTCGTGCACGGAGGCCGGATGACGGAACAACCAGATCGCCAGCAACAGCATGACGACGGGAAGCGCAAACGCCACTCGGCCGAACAGTCCGCCGAACGTCCACACGTCGAGCTGCTGAGCCACCGTGTTGTCGATCAGAAACCACTCGACGATCGCGCCGGCGACCGCGAGCAGCACGATGAAGAACGGGAGGCCGTCTCGACGTTCCTCCTTGGCCAGCTTCTCCGGTCCGAACGCTCTGGCGGCGCCGCCGACGAGATGGGCGAACCCGAGCCACGCGCGAGACAGCGCACCGCGTTCCGATTTCGGCGTGGGCAGCACCTTCGTCTTCTGCGTCGCCGCCTGCTTCGACGGCGAACGCGCGGCCGACGTGCTGCGCGTGCGGGCGCGCGACGTCGACTTGGTGCTCGTGGCCATGAACACAAAGGTAGCGGCGGCGGGTGTCAACGGCGCGGAGCGGCAGCGGGTGTCTCGCAGATGGCGAACACCGCTCAGACGAGCACGCGCACCATCACATCGGTCGTCTCGCTCGACGACACGACCGTATAGCCCTCGCTGACGTACAGCCTTCTTGCCACGTTCGTGCGGCGCACGCTGAGGCTGACCCTGGTGTATCCGCCAGCCTTGACGGCACCGTGCAAGGACTGGAGAAGCGCCCTGCCGACCCCGAGCGCGCGCCACTGCGAGTTCACGCCCAGCGTCAGTTCTGGAACGCCGGATGCCACGAAGCCGGAGCCGGGGGCATCCGCGGGGAACAGGCGCGCCCAGCATGCACCGACCGGAGTGCCATCCCGATCGACGGCGACGAGTCCGATGTCACCGGGACGCGGCCATTGGGCGAGGTAGCGCCCCATGTTCGGATCGTCGAGAACGGCGACCCGCGACCGTGGGGGCTCTGCCCCGCCGTTCGCCGCCTCGACGAGCATGTCACGGAGAAACCCGGAATCGCTCGCCGCTGCACGACGAATCATCAGGCCGTCCATGTCATGAGGGTACGGCCGAGGTGTTTCGGACGTGTATCGGGCGCACGCGCCGTCTCGTCGAGGCCGCGCATGCTTCGTGAAGCCGAATGCTTATGCCTCGATGACGAGGGGCACGATCATCGGGCGACGACGGTAGCTGGTGTTCACCCAGCGGCCCACCGTGCGCCGAACGACCTGGCTCAGGGCGTGGGCGTCGCGGACACCGTTGTGGGAGGCATCCGAGAGAGCGGCGGCGATCTTCGGCTTCACGGCATCGAAGATGGCGTCGTCCTCGGCGAATCCCTTCGCGTGGATCTCCGGGCCTGTGATGATGCGGCCCGTTCCAGCCTCCACCACCACGATGATCGAGATGAAGCCTTCCTCGCCGAGGATCCTGCGGTCCTTGAGGTCGGCATCCGTGATCTCGCCGACTGTCGAGCCGTCGACGTAGACGAAGCCGAGGTCGAGTTGGCCGACAACGGTCGCGACACCGTCGAGCAGGTCGATCACAGTGCCGTCCTCGGCGAGGATGGTGCGTTCTTCGGGCACGCCGGTGTCTTGTGCGAGCTTGGCGTTCGCGACCAGGTGGCGATACTCGCCGTGCACCGGCATGACGTTACGCGGCTTCAGGATGTTGTAGCAGTACAGCAACTCGCCTGCCGCGGCGTGACCGGAGACGTGCACCTTCGCATTGCCCTTGTGCACGACAGTCGCACCGAGCTTGGTGAGGCCGTCGATCACGCGGTACACGGCGTTCTCGTTGCCGGGGATGAGACTCGACGCCAGGATGACCGTGTCGCCCTGCCCGACCTCGATCTGGTGATCGAGGTTGGCCATGCGGGCGAGTACCGCCATCGGCTCGCCCTGCGACCCGGTGGACATGTAGACCACCTGGTCGTCGGGAAGGTCGGCCGCCTTCTTGTAATCGATGAGCACGCCCTCCGGCACCTTGAGGTAGCCCAGATCGGCGGCGATGGTCATGTTCCGCACCATCGAACGGCCGAGCAGTGCGACGCGGCGACCGTTGGCGGCGGCCGCGTGGAGCACCTGTTGCACGCGATGCACGTGACTGGAGAAGCTGGCGACGATCACGCGCCGCGGCGCGCGGGCGATCACGCTGTCGAGCACCGGCCCGATCGAGCGCTCCAGCGGTGTGAAGCCGGGCACGTCGGCGTTCGTCGAATCGACGAGGAACAGGTCGACTCCCGCTTCGCCGAGTCTTGCGAACGCACGCAGATCGGTGATGCGATCATCCAGCGGCAGCTGGTCCATCTTGAAGTCGCCGGTGTGCAGCACGACGCCTGCCGTGGTGCTGATGGCGACGGCGAGGGCATCCGGAATCGAGTGGTTCACCGCAACGAACTCGAGCCCGAAGGGGCCGAGCTGCTCGTGCTGCCCCTCCTTGACCGTGAGCGTGTATGGCTGGATGCGGTGCTCCTTGAGCTTCGCCTCCACGAGCGCGAGAGTCAGGCCCGAGCCGATCAGGGGGATGTCCCCCCGCAGCTTGAGCAGATACGGCACCGCTCCTATATGGTCCTCGTGGCCGTGCGTGAGCACCACGCCGACGACGTCGTCGAGCCGATCACGCACCGGACCGAAGTCGGGCAGGATCAGGTCGACACCGGGCTGGTCCTGTTCGGGAAACAGCACGCCGCAGTCGACGATGAGGATCTTGCCGTCGATCTCGAAGACGGTCATGTTGCGACCGATCTCGCCGAGGCCGCCGGTTGGGATGATGCGCAAGGTGCCCGATTCAAGTACGGGCGGATCGTATACCGACGCGGGCATATGCCGTGCCTCCAGTGTTTCTGCGCTTGGTCAGCGCGTGGTGCCTGCCACCTTGGGAAGTGCTCCCCCGGCGGCGGCGTTGCGATCGGGCCTGAAGTTCGTCAGGTCGAGGCCCTCGATGCCGTGCACCAGATCGAGGTCTCCCTCAATCTGCGCCGCCTCGTAGTCCTCGGGCCCGACGAGCGGAAGCCGCACGCGCGGACTGCCGATGCGGCCGAGTCCGTGCAGGATGTATTTCGCGGCGACCGTGCCGGGAACGTGAGTCATGACCGCTCTGGCAAGCGGCTCGAGCTTTTTGTGCACCTCTGTCGCGGTGGCGAGGTCTCCGCTGTTCACGGCGTCGATGATCTGCCGGTACGGCGTGGGCGCAATGTTCGCCGTCACTCCGACGAGACCGCTCGCACCGATCGCCAGCTCCGGCAACACGTACTCGTCGGCGCCGGCGAAATAGAGAAGGTCGGTGTTGTTCAGAACGCGTGACACCTCGGCGAGGTCGCACTTGGCATCCTTCACCGCGCGGATGTTCGGATGCTTCGCCGCGCGCAGGATCGTGTCGTACTTGATCGGCACGCCGGTTCGGCCCGGGATGTCGTAGAGGATGACTGGCAGATCGGTCGCGTCGGCGATCAGCCGGAAGTGCGTCAGGATGCCCGCCTGCGTCGGCTTGTTGTAATAGGGAGTGACGATCATGACGCCGTCGGCCCCGGCCCTTTCGCTCGCCTTGTACAACTGGATCGCGTGAGCGGTCTCATTCGAGCCGCCGCCCTGGATGACTTTCGCACGCCCCGCCGCCACCTCGAGAGCGACCTCGACGAGGCGCAGCTTCTCCGGATCGGTGAGCGTCGACGTCTCGCCGGTGGTACCAGAGACGACGAGGCCATCGGCGCCGCCCGTGATGATGTCGTCGATGTGCTTCTCGACGCCGGGCCAATCCACTTCGCCGTCCGCATTGAACGGCGTCACCAGAGCGACAAGAACCTGGCCGAAGGGGTTGTCTGGGTTGGGCATCTCATCAGGCTATCGCGGCTTCGCCCCTTGCAGAGCGTCACGATACGTCACACAGGGACGTCGCAGAGCGCCTGGTCATACCGTGTCACCAGCATGAACCCCCTGATCGCCGTCATCGTGGTCGTCGCGCTCGTCCTCGTCGCGACGCTCATCGGCGTGATCTGGCGCGCTCGCACCGGTCGCGTTCGACGCACATCAGGGCCCGTGGTGAGTGCTTCGACGTTGCACACGGATGCGCCGTTCGGCGACACCGCGACGATCGTGCAGTTCTCAACGGAGTACTGCGGACCGTGCCGTATCGCTGAGCGGGTGCTGACGTCAGTCGCATCGGAACGTCGCGGAGTGGCGTACGTGGAGGTGGACCTTACCGCTCATCCAGACGTCGCCACGGAGTTCAGGGTGCTGCAGACACCCACGATCCTGCTGCTGGATGCCGCGGGCGGCATCCGCTCGCGCATCGGCGGCGTTCCGAGGGCACACGACGTCAACACCAGGTTGGACGAGATCGCGGAGGTAAGCCATGTCGGCGGCTGAGAGTGCGAAAGCTCAGAGTGCGAAAGCAGAGAGTGCGAGGGCGGTGCGTGCGAACGCGGGGATCGACCCGCGCGGACCGCGGTTCGGCGCGGGGATCACGGCGGTGCTGCTTCTCGTGGTCGTCTTTCTGGGACTGATCGGCCTGACGACGGCCGCCACCGTGCTGCTCGGCGTGCTGGCGCTGCTCTTCCTGTGGGGCGCGTCTGCCGGCATCGCCAGGCATCCGTGGGGTCTCATCTTCAAGAGGTTCGTGCGCCCGAGGCTGAATCCTCCGACCGAACTCGAGGACAGGACGCCGCCCACCTTCGCCCAGGGAGTCGGCTTCGTGATCACCGCGCTCGGCGTCGTGCTCCAGTTGGCCGGCGTTCCGTACGCCGCGGTCGTCGGAGCGGCGCTCGCGTTCGTCGCCGCCTTCCTCAACTCGGTGTTCGGATACTGCCTTGGCTGCCAGATCTACCTCCTGCTGGTGCGCACCGGGCTGGTCAGGCGCAGTCAGCCGCAGGCTTA
>DASZMW010000084.1:0-11569 GCA_035551735.1 Humibacter sp.
CCTCGGCCGACGTCCAAGAACATCGCTCCGGCACTGCCTTGGTTCTCGCCGGGGCCGGAGCGGCCGGCAATGCCTGGCAGCTCGGTCTCATCGCGGGCCTGTCCGAAACCGGGGTCGATCTCACCGCGGCCGATCTCATCATCGGGACATCCGCCGGATCGACGGTGGCTGCCCAGATCACCAGCGGGAAATGGCCCGCGGAACTGTACGCCGCAATCCTCACCGAGGGGGCTCCGCCGGCCGCCGACGCCCGGTCGGACAGGGGACGCGGTCATCTCTCCGGGCCGAACTACATGGAATGGTCGAATGCGATCATCGCCGCAGCCGAGGATGCGTCCGACCTGCGCCGCAGGATGGGCGCCGCGGCGATCGACATGGAAGCATCCGACGGCTCTGGCCAGACCCGCTGGCGCGACATCGTCGCCGCACGGCTTCCCAGCCATGACTGGCCGAAACAGCGGGTGCTCATCACGGCGGTCGATGCCCAGACCGGGGAACCTGTCGTGTTCGACCGCAGCAGCGGAATCGACCTGGTGGATGCTGTTGCCGCCAGCACGAGCAACGGCTTCGGAGGGCCATACACGATCGGCGAGAATCGCTACATCAACGGCGCCTATCGACGCAGCTCGAACGCCGACCTTGCGGCTGGATACGAGCGGGTGCTGGTGCTGGAGCCATTCGGCGGCAAATCGCGGCACCCGCTGGAGTGGGGCATGGATCTCGCAACTCAAGTCGAGGAGTTGCGCGCAGCCGGCAGCAGCGTCGAGACCGTCTTTCCAGATGCCGGCTCGGGCGATGTGTTCAACGCCAATGCTTTGGACCCGTCGACGCGTCTGCCGGCTGCGCGGGGCGGCCACGCTCAAGGCCTGTCCCTCGCCGGGCAGCTCGCCGTGTTCTGGCGCTGACCCCGGCGAGACGAGTGACAGGATGAGCGCGGCTCTCGCGAACTTGCAGCCGCGTATGTTCAGCTCGCGGCCTTTACTCCGCTCAGAGTGCTGTGCAGGTCCTGCCCTGTGGCCTTCTGGTATCCCTTGAAGCTGGAGTAGGTCTTCCCGAGCCATCCGAACGAGACGTCTGGTGTACCGCTCACTGCGAAGGTGTTCTTATCGCTGACGTTGTGGCCGCTGACCTTGTCTGCGTCGGCTCGCTCGACGGTTCCCAGGAGTGCACCTGCGTCGTTGGTCGCGGTGATGGTGTTGTTCTCGAACACGTTGTCGTATGCGTAGAACTGGATCAGCACTTCGGGTGAACCGTCGTTCAGTTTGTTGTTGTTGCGGAGCGTATTGCCGATGAACTGATTGTCATGGGATTGTCCCGTCTTGACATCGCCGCAGTCGCTTGCGCCATCACAGTAACCTCCGGTGGCGATACCGACGTACAGGCTGTTGTTGATCGTGTTCGATCGCACGTCGACGTGGTCTGCAGAACCGTGCGCATTCTCTGCAGCGACTTCGATCCCGATGTCGTTGCCCGTGACCACATTGTTTCGAATCGCGATGTGCGTACCTCCGTCGACGTAAATCCCGTCGGCGCAATTGCACCACACGCCGTCCTCGTAGTACGCGGGGTTGCCCTGCGACCTGATGTAGCTCACCGTGTTATCCGAAATCACACCGTTTCTCGCTCGATCGAGATCGGTGTATCGATCCGCACCAGACAGTGTCGATTCGTAGCCGATCGCGTCGATTCCGATGTTGTTGTTGTCGTGGATGTCGTTGCCCGAGATGGACCATCCGTCGACGTTCCCGTTGACCACGACGCTCTCGCTCGCGCCAAGGCTGAGGTGGTCGACCGTATTCTTGCTGATCGTCAGGTCGCTGATGGAGTGAGCGGCATTGTCCCCGTAGACGGCGATGCCGTGAGCGTTGATATCGAAGCTGCCAAGGGTCTGGTTGTCATTGCCGAGATCATGCACATGATTGCCGCTGATACGGATGTGATCGTCGGCTCCGTGCACGTAGATTCCGATCGGCATGGCGTCCAATTCACTGGACCGATAGTCAGTTATCTCCAACCCCGATAACGTCACTTGGGAACCGCCCGCAATATTCACCATCGCCGATCGGCCATCCGCTGGCTTGAACCGTGAACCGTCGAGTATCACGTGTTCGTGTCGATAGGCCTCCACTGTGACTCCGGTAGCGCCGGTCAAATCGACCCTTTGGTAATAGCGGCCGCCGCGGACATCAACGGTGCCACCTCCGTGGAGTCGTTTCACGGCTTCCTGCACCGTCTGAAGTGGCGCAGTGATAGTGCCGGCGGCGCGGTCACTCCCACTGGGCGCAACGAAGGCCGTCTTAGACGTGCCTGCCGCGGAACTAGGCACCGCGAGGCCGAGACCGACCAAGGCAAGAGCGGCGAGCGATGACAGCAGTACCGGACGGAAAGTCGACAACATTGCGAATCCCATCTACGAATGCCCCGCCTCGAGCAATTCTCTGGCGAAACGCGCCGGATCTACCAGAACAGGCAGCCGGCTGGGCTCTTCGTAACTATCGCGAAGCTATCAGCCGATCTCGCTCGGCGACACCAATGCGCACTATGAATGAGTGATTGCGCCCGCTTCTCCTGCGGGCCGGTTCACCTTCCGGACGTCCCGGTGGGGACACGCAGTGCGTCGAAGAAGGCATCCGCGGCCGCGTCGACCCTCTCGCGATCTCCGGTAGTGAGCAGGTCGAGCAGCAGCCCGCGGATGGTCGCGATGGTGAGCGTCGCCGTACGAACCGCGATGGCGTGATCCACGCCGTCACCCTGCACGGTGCGCAGCGCCGTCGTCGAGTCGGCGACCACGTGGCCGAGGAAGTCCTCGAAGGTGTCCGGCGCCTGGAGGGCTTGTCCGTAGACGGCGAAGAACAGCCGAAATTCTCCTTCGCGCACCGGGTCGGACACCCTCTGCCACACCCGCCGTGCATACCTAGCCAGGTCGAAGCCCTCCCCCTCGAGCGGTGCGGTCTCGGTGAGGATCCGCTCGCGAAGTCTCCGCTGGATCGCCTCGATCATGCCTTCTTTGCTGCCGAAGCGATGCACGAGCGTCGTCGGCGTGACCCCGAGGGCGAGCGCAAGGGGCCGCCAGGTCAGCTCGGCGAAGCCCCGCTCCACGGCATAGCCGACGACCGCATCCAGCAGCTCGTCTCGGCGCCGTTCGTCCACCGGCCTGCCCACCATGACCCCACCTTGCTCTTCCGATCTGCATTTCTAGTACGATCGTACCAATAATTGCTGCGGACATCGCACCCAGGAGGCACCAATGCAGATCTTCGTCACCGGCGCATCCGGATGGGTCGGCTCCGGCCTGGTTCCGGATCTGCTCGCACACGGGCACACCGTGACCGCCCTTGCGCGGTCCAGCACATCGTCGGATGCGCTCAGCGCAGCCGGCGCACGACCTGTGCGCGGAACTCTGGACGATCTCGAGATCATCGGCGAGCTCGCGTCGTCGGCGGATGCCGTCGTGCACCTCGCGTTCAAGCACGACGTCGCATTCGCCGGCGGATACACACAGGCATCGGAAGACGATCGGGCCGTGATCGACACCCTCGCGCAGTCTCTGTCTGGCAGCGCGAAGGCGCTCGTGGTGGCATCCGGAGTGCTGGGTGTGGTCGGTGTCGCGTCAGGAGTGACGGCCACCGAGTGCGACGGGCGCGTAGCGCACGACACGGCCGGACCGATCAGCGGCGGCGGCGATCGTGCCGACACGGCGCGACACGTGCTCGATCTCGCGGACGACGGCATCCGTACCGTCGTCGTGCGCCTTCCTCCCGCGACGCACGGTTCGGGTGACAACGGGTTCACCGCGACGGCCGTGAGCGCGGCGCGGAAGGCGGGCGTGTCGGCGTATGCGGGCGACGGAAGCAATCGCTGGCCCGCCGTGCACCGCGACGACGCGGCACGGTTGTTCCGCCTTGCTGCGGAATCGGCACCCCCGGGATCGGTTCTGCATGCGGTGGCCGAGGCCGAGGTTCCGATCCGTGAGGTGGCCGAGGCGATCGCGGCCGGCCTCGGCGTGCCGGCGCTGTCGGTCCCGGATTCGGAGATCGGGCGCTACCTCGGCTTTCTCGGCACGTTCTGGGCGACGGACGGTCCGGCATCCGCAGAGATCACGCGCGACCTCGTCGGCTGGGCTCCGACACGCCCGAGGTGGCTGGACGACCTCCGTTCGCATTCCTATTTCGAGCGCTGAGGTCTACGGCTCCTCGTCTTCGGTGAGTTCCTCATCGCGGCCGAAGTCGTCGCCTCGTTGCTCCTCGAATGCCCGCCCGAGGATGCCCTTGCTGCCCACTCTCGACTCGACTCGGTCTGGATCGTCGGCATCTCCCTCGAGCTGGTCGAGGATGCCGTTGGTCTGATCGAACGGATGCGCGGCATCCTGCGCGAGCACACTCAGGTCACCGCTCTGACCCTCGCCGTGGACGAAGCGCTCGTCCTCTGCGCCGGAAGCGGCATGCCGCCCGCCGGTACGTGCGTCCGCGCCTCGGAAGGATGGCGTGGGTGTTTCCGCCGACCCGCCTGGGACATCGGGCGTCGAAGGCGGATTCGGCTCCGTCGGGTCGGGAAAGGTCGGTTCGACAGGCGTGGGTACGCTGGGCTCGCTTGGCGAAGGCACCGTCGGCTCTGAGGGCGTCGGCGGGTTCGGCTGTGGTTCGTCCGGCGCGGGCGGCGTACCTGGTCCGCCAGGCTGATTCGGCTGGTCGGGCGTAGGAGATTCCGGAGTTCCGGGAGCGCCGGGCGTTCCTGGGGCGCCGGGCACGCCCGTTTCGTCATGGATGTTCGATGCATCGGTCATACTGCGACGCTTGCCCCTGGCGGCCGATTCCGCCAGGGGTTGACGCGTCGAGATCGACAGCAGAGCGCGGCCCACCTGAAAACAGGACGGACCGCGCTCTCCCACCGAGAACAGGCGAAAACGCCCTGCTGCGGAACGGTCGTCCTGTTTTCGGGTGGGTGGGTGTGCGGTGAGATGTGCGGTTGGCGCTGGCAGCGGGCTGCCGGCACCTGGCGCTGTGACTATTCCGCCTGGGCGACCACATCGCTGATCCGGGCGTCGCCTGCGACGACATCCTCGAACGCGGCCTCGATCTCTGCGCGACCGAGCAGCTCGGTCATGCGACGACGGCGCTGGCGCGGGATCAGCGTGACCACGGTGCCAGCCTTGCCGGCGCGACCGGTGCGGCCGGAGCGGTGAAGGTACGTCTTGTACTCGTCAGGGGCATCCGCCTGGATCACCAAGTCGATGTCGTCGACGTGGATGCCGCGAGCAGCGACATCCGTCGCCACCAGCACCGAGACGCGACCGCTCGACAGCTTGTCGAGGTTGCGCTGACGGCGCGACTGGCTGAGGTCGCCGTGCAGCGACACGGCCGGGATGCCGGCGTCGTCGAGCTGCTCAGCGAGCTGCTCGGCGAACGCGCGCGTGCGGGCGAAGACCAGCGTCTTGCCGTCGCGGTCGGTCAGCTGCTCGACGATCGCACCCTTGTCACGGTGCTCGATCACGAACACGCGGTGTTCGATGGTGCCGGATGCCTGATCCTCACCTGCGACCTCGTGCACGGCCGGCTCGACGAGGAACTCTTTCACCAAGGCGGCAACACCGGTGTCGAGCGTCGCCGAGAACAGCAGCTTCTGGCCGCCATCGCTGGTGCGACGCAGGATGCGCTGCACCGGCTCGAGGAACCCGAGGTCGCACATGTGGTCGGCCTCGTCGAGAACGGTGATGACGACCTCGCTGAGGTCGAGATGCCCCTGCTCGATGAGGTCTTCGATGCGACCGGGCGTGCCGATCACGATGTCGACGCCGCGACGAAGCGCTCCGACCTGGCGGGCCTGGGGCACGCCGCCGTAGATCTGGGTGGTGAACAGTCCGACGCTGCGCGCAATCGGCTGCACGGTGCGGTCGATTTGCAGAGCCAGCTCGCGGGTCGGCGCCATGATCAGCGCGCGAGGCGAGCGTCCCATGGTGCGCTTGCCGGACGCGCGACCCGACTCGGACCAGAGCTGCATGAGACGCTCGACCAGCGGAGCACCGAAGGCGATCGTCTTGCCGCTGCCCGTTCGGCCACGGCCGAGCACGTCGCGCCCGGAGAGCACGTCGGGGATCGTCGCGGCCTGGATCGGGAACGGTGCGGCAGCACCGAGCTCAGCCAGAACTCGCTCGATGTTGCCACCAAGACCTAGGTCGCCGAACGTCACGCCGTCGACATCGGATGCCTGGATCGCGTCCGCCTGCAGGCGCTCGAGCACCACGTCGTCGTTGGACGTGTGCGTGGCGTGCTGCTCGTCGCGCTTCGGGTAGAAGTCGGACGCGCGCTGCTCGCGCGGGGCATCCGTGCCGTGGGCGCCGCTGGAACGGCGCGGACGGTCATCGCTGAACTGACGACGCGGGCGATCGTCGCTGAAGTCGCGGCGTGGGCGATCGTTGTCGAAGGTGCGTCGCGGGCGATCGTTATCGAAGTTGCGGCGCGGACGATCGTCGCTCTGCTCACGACGGGGACGATCGTCGCTGAAGTTGCGGCGCGGACGATCCTCGTCGAAGTTGCGACGGGGACGGTCGTTCTCGAACTGACGACGAGGGCGGTCGCTGTTCGAGTCACGGCGCGGACGGTCGCTGTTGAACTCGCGACGCGGTCGCTCGTCGTTCGAGTCACGGCGCGGACGCTCGTCGCTCGAGTCACGGCGCGGGCGGTCGTCGTTGAACTGACGACGGGGACGGTCATCGTTGAAGTCGCGACGCGGACGCTCGTCGTTGAAACGACGGACCGGACGGTCGTCGTTCTGACGTCGGCGGTCGCCACGCTGCACTGGGCTCGTCGAAGTGTCGAACGAACGGGGTGCGCGGTCATCGCGATACGAACGCTCGCCACGCTGGCGGTCGTCTCGCTGCTGGCGATCGTCGCGGCCACGGTACGAGCGGTCATCGCGGTTCGAGCGAGCCTCGTCGCGGTTGCCGCGATAGCCGCCATCACGGCGATCCGTGCGCGGAGCGCGGTCGTCGGAGCGGTCGCGCGACGGGTAGGCGGACTCGCCTCGTGCTCCACCGCGCGGACGCACGGGAGCGGCACCGCGGGCGGCGCGCTCGTCGGCCGTCCAGCGACGCTTCGGGGCGGCATCCGTGTCGTCGGTCGCGCGATACCCGCGGTGACCGGCGCTACGGCTGCCGGGCTTCACGCCGGACTTCTTGTCGGCGTAACGCGGGTCGAAATCGCGCGCGGCACGACCGCCGGTCGGCTTCTTGTTCTTAGGCATGATGATTTCTCTGGGTTGTCTTAGGTGTGCATGGCAGAAACCGCGACAGTACGTCGCGTCCTTGCAGAACCTTGGGCAGACAGCACTCAGCCGCCACCGTGAGGGCCGTTCACATACAGTGGTTATCCGCTTTGTCGATCGGTGCGAGTGCACCAGCGGAACCGGCCCAACGGACTTACAAACCCATCCACGCTCACTGCGCGGTGTCCAGAGCCGACCTGACAACAGTACAGGATGCCCGCTGGCAGCGGGCTGAGCGGCCTCAGCCCGCGATCCTCCGACGCCGTACCGCAGCCTCGACGACCAGCATCACCACTAGCACCGCGACTACGGCGGCGAGCTGCACGATCACCGGAGCAACCAGCCCGACGAACGCCGTGGCGAGCACGACCAAAACGCCGACCAGGCGAACGCTGATCGGTCCCAGCCGAAGGGCAAGTCGGAACATCGCCTCACCCGCCACGAACATTGCGGCTCCGACGGCGATGAACCAGACGAACGGAGGCGAAGCGATCGCGAACGCGTCGACGAGCGAACCGTGAAGCCCAGCCGCCAAGAAGATCAGCCCGACGATCATCACCAGGTGATCCGTGTAGAACGCGCTCATGCCGAGCGCGGCGCGGCGCTGCGGCGAGGCAGCCGTCATCACGGCGATCGCCCGGTCGTCGTCGCCGGAGAAGTAGCACCACCAGAGTGCGGCCACCACGGCGACCGTCGCCACCGCTCCTGCCACCACGGCCGGTCCGAGTTCGTGGCCGGCGAGCCCGGCTCCGACCGAGACGATCGACTCGCCGAACACGATGATCATGACGAGACCGTGCCGCTCGACGAAGTGCGCAGGGCCGAGCGGCAACCCCACGCGCCACGCGATCAGTCCGGAGATCGCGAAGCAGACATACGGCAGGAGCAGAAAGGGCCACTTGAACGGTTCGCTGACGAATCCCGACGCGATCAGGCTGATCGCGGCGAGCAGGTTGAGCGGTCCGACCCGCAGCATCGCACGCATGCCGCTAACGCCCCCGCGCGCAATGAACATGCCGGCGTGGATGACCACGACCACCGTGTAACAGACCCCGAACAGCACGCCGGTCCCGCCCCAGACATCCGCGATCGCCAGCGACATCACGAGGAACGTCGCCATCGCCGCGATCAGCAGCAACCGGCTCAGCACGGTCTGTTGCGCCGCCTGGTTGGTGAGCCACGAGTACGCGGCGTACATCCACCACACGATGCCGACCGTGATCGCCGCCTGAACCGCGACGACGGCGCTCGGATGCTCGACGATCGACTCCGCCACCTGGCTGACAGTGAACACGAAGACGAGGTCGAACAGCAGCTCGAGCGTCGACACGCGCGAGGCGATGCGCCCCGTGCGCCCCGCGGGCCGGGTCGCCTTCGGGGAATCGGTCACGCCCCATTGTCGGCTGCCCGCGCCCGGCTGAGAAGATCTGCAGACCGGTTCGGCTTCGATAAGTGCTTCCGATCAGGGTTTCGGGCACGCAGTGACATATCCTCGGGTGCAGCCTGCCCCACTGGGCAGACGGTTCCACCCTCGAAGAATCCCGACCACCTGTGAACACAGCACAAACGGCGGGCGGACGCCCGCACGGGCGGCGCCTGCGCGCCCTTCTCTTATCTGCAGCGGCGATCGCCGTGGCCGCCACCGTGATCGCGGTCGGAGTGGTCGGCGGCACGCAGCGCGCGAGCGGCACCGATGCCGGCTCCGCGTCGGCCGCGGGCGGAGTTGCCGGGAGCGGCACAGGCATCCGCTCGTTCGTGGTGCCCAATGGCATCCGCACCGTCACGAACGTGCGGTACGCCGTCGCGGACGGTGCGTCTCAGCGGCTGGATGTCTGCCTCCCGCTGACCACGGGATCGAGCCGGCCCGCGGTGCTCGTCGTGCACGGCGGGGCATGGACGCACGGCGACAAGTCGACCGCCGGCTGGCACTCCGTGTGCCAGTGGCTCGCGTCGGAGGGCTTCGTGACCTTCTCGGCCGACTACTCGCTGGTGCCTCGGTCGCGGTTCCCTGTCGCGATCGACGAGATCGCGAAGGCGATCACGTGGATGCGTACGGCGTCGACGGTGGCCCGCTACGGCATCGACCCGAAGCGCATCGGGGTTTTCGGCGGTTCCGCCGGCGGAAGCATGGCAGCACTGCTCGCCACCCGCGGGTCGGGCCCGACAGATCGCGGCACCCGCGTGGCGGCCGTCGCCGAGATCTCAGGACCCGTCGACATGACTGCGAAGGGACAGTCTCTCGGACGCCCCGGCGCGGGCATCCAGCGCATCGAGCTGGACTACCTCGGATGCTCGACGTTCGCGAACTGCCCGCAGGCGGTGACGGCGTCCGCCATCACGCACGTCGACTCGAGCGACCCGCCCACGTTCATCCAGGGCTCGGCAGGCGACTTCGTTCCGCATGAGCAGGGCGAGGCGTTCGCGATGGCTCTTGCGAAAGCCGGCGTACCCCACGTCTCCCGCGCCGTTCCCGGCAACGCGCACTCGATCGCCGAACTGGATGCCTCGACCCGCTCCGCCGTCGCCGCGTTCCTGCACCGCTACCTAGGCAGTTGAAGCCGCTAGCACGAGGCATAGCGGCCCTCCCGAAACATCGACGACACAGGTGTTGCCTACAGTGTCGTCGTGCCATCGGTCGTGACCCTCGAACTCGAGACCGCATACGCCCCGGGAATCGAAGAGCTGCTGCGCCTCGGTTCCGAATACGCGCTGTCGCTGTATCCGCCGGAGGAGTGCTTCCTGCTCACACCCGCCGAGCTCGACGAGCCGGGGGTGCGGGTGTACGTCGCTCGTACCGAGCGCGGCGATGCCGTCGCGATGGGAGCCCTCGTGCCGCACGGCGACGAGGGCGAATTGAAGCGGATGTTCGTGCATCGTGATGCCCGTCGCCTCGGCCTGGCTTCACGCATCCTGACCCGTATCGAAGACGATGCACGTGCGCTCGGCCTGACCCGCCTGGTACTCGAGACCGGTCGCCTTCACGATGCGGCTCTTGCGCTCTACGGCAGGCACGGGTACTCGCGGATTCCGCGGTTCGGCCCGTATGTCACGTCGCCGTCGAGTGTCTGCCTTGCCAAGTCGCTGACCGCGTAGGCGGCCTCACGTCGATCAGCCCTCGAAGACGGCTTCCGCATCGTTCGCCACCGCAAGACGCACAGATTCCTGGAATCTCGGCGACATCGGCGGGAGTTCCGCAAGCGGATACCATTTCACGTCCGTGTTCTCGTCGTCGCCCACGGCGGCCTCACCGGACACATGCCGGCACCGGAAGACGACGTCGAGGTACTGAGCGCGATCGCCGTTGCCGTACTCCACCGGATCTGTGACCGTCACCCAGACGAGCCGTTCCGGCTCAACAACGACGCTGGCTTCTTCGAGGGCCTCGCGCCGCGCGGCTGCCGCCGGATGCTCACCGGGATCGATGATTCCGGTGACGGGAGTCCACGCGCCGGTGTCCGCTCTGCGCACCAGCAGAACCTCCTGCGAGCTTCCCTCGCCTCGCAGCACGACCGCTGTCGTTCCGCTCAGCCAGAGCGGATGCGTGCCGATCCGCTCGCGCAACGACAAGATGAAATCGGGAATCGGCATGTCTCGAGCCTAGGGTCCGTCTGACGGTTCGCCGCGGACGCGGTGCGCCGGCTCAGCCGACCGGAACGGGCTCGGGCTCGGGTTCGTCGGGAGCCGACGCGGGTGGCGTGCTCGGCGGCGTGGGCGCTGCCGGCTCGACACCGCCGATTCCACCGCCGTCACCGCGCTTCGCCGCCTTGCGCGCCTGTCGCCGCCCGCGCGCACCCTCGACGAGGTTGTAGAGCGTCGGCAGCACGACGAGGGTAAGCAGTGTGGACGAGACGAGTCCGCCGATCACGACGATCGCCAGTGGCTGCGAGATGAACCCGCCGTGGCCGGTGAGCCCGACCGCCATCGGCAGCAGAGCGAAGATCGTGGCCAGTGCCGTCATCAGAATCGGGCGCAGACGGCGGGATGCGCCGTGCCGCACGGCATCCGGAACCGAGAGTCCTCGCCTGCGGTACTGGTTCACGAGGTCGACGAGCACGATCGCGTTCGTCACCACGATGCCGATCAGCATCAGCACGCCGATCAGCGACGCGACACCCAGCGGGATGCCCGAAATGATCTGCAGAGCGATCGCACCGGTCGCCGCGAACGGCACCGAGATGAGCAGCATCAACGGCTGGCGCAGCGACTTGAACGTCGCCACCATCACGATGTACACGATCAGGATGGCGAGAAGCAGCGCGAGCCCGAGCTGAGAGAACGCGGACGACTGACTCGATGTGACGCCGCCGAT
>DASZMW010000085.1:0-5227 GCA_035551735.1 Humibacter sp.
AACGAACCACTGTTGGCCGACACCTGCAGCATCTTTGCCGGTCAGCGTGAGCGACGCACCCCACGCGCGCCCTGCTGTGGTCGAGGAGTCGACGCCGAGCAGCCCGCCCGCCTGGTCTGCGATGGTATAGGCGCCGTCGCCGGTCGCCGCGAACGTCCAGGCACCGGATGCCTTGTCTGCCCTCGCCGCGCTCATCACGGAATCGCCGTCGGCAGCCGCCGCCAAGACGCGCTTGTCGCCATTCGCGATCATGTACGCCTTCGACGTGTCGACGGCCGCAGCCGGATCGTCCTCGCCGATCGTGACGTTGGCGAACTCGGCGGATGACCCGTTCATGCAGCCGAAGGAGCAGTACGAACGGAACGACTTTCCGACAACGGCCGAGTTCGTCTTGTTCGCCGGGTCGATGAACCAGCGATACCACGAGGCAGTCGTGTAGTCCTTGCCCGTGTCTCCCAGCTTGAACCATTTCTGGGTCGCGAGGCTCTTCGTCGCGTAGAACTCCTGGGGTGCATTGCCCGACTGGTCGGGGTTCTGCGGTTCCCCGATGTATAAGCCGAGGTATGCGTCGTAGGTGACGTCCATCACGAAGAGCGGCGAGGTCGCCGGCATCTGCCCGTTCTGAATCTGTTGTTGAGCAGTTCCCGGTGTGCTCGGGTCGTACTCCTTGTCCGGGGCCGTGTAGCCGGTCGGGCTGTCATCGGTGACGGGAGTCATGTTGCTCTCTTTTCCGCCGATGCCTGATTGCGTCCAGGCGCCGTCGTACCACTTCTGCCACGAGCCGGTCGCCATCTTGTCGGCGATGGGCGCTCGGGCCACGTGTTCGTAGAACGCCACCCAGCTGCCGCTCTTGTTGACGACACGAGAGCCGTAGTACGCGTAGAAGTACCCGGACGCGTAGTCCACGTACAAGCGCGGATCGCCGTCGCCGTAGTAGTACGTCTGCTGCGGGAACGCGGTGGTGTCGCCGCGGTTCGTGCTGAACGGCGACGTGATCGCGTGACCTGGGATAGTCCAGGTCTTGCCCTTGTCGGTAGAGACCGCGTAGTCGATCGCGTCGTAGTGCAGTCCGTCACCGAACGGTTGGGGTGTGAACTCGTTGTGCACGAGGCCGTACCAGTCACCCGTGTCGGGGTCGACCCACATCTGCGTGATGTCGCAGTAGTTCGGCTGTGTGTACCCGGATCCGGCTGCTGCCTTCGTCGACTCCTTGCCCGTTGGGCTCGAGTTGCAGAAGTTCGTCGTGTCAGGGTTGGTCCCGGACGCGTTCAGCGCCGCATCGGGGGTCGCGGTGTCGAAGTTCGTCCCGGTGTACCAATTCCACTGGCGGATGTCGCCGTTGCTTCCGTCCGGCTCATTGCCGTAGTTCGCGTGCGATTCGCCGAAGTGGAAGCTGCCGTCCTCATCGAGGAACGGGCTCGCCGGGGTGTCGTCAGGGTACTTCCAAGTATTCGTGTCGATCGAGCTCGTCGTGACGGTGTAAGGCGAGGGCGGTCCCGGCGGAGCGGTCGGCGTCGTGTCGGCGTCGGTCGAATAGACGACCAGCTCGGAGGCCGAGGCGTTGTTGGAGCCGTTGACCGCCGTCTCGGCCTCAAAGCGCACGTAACGAGCCTTGACGGGCTTGGAGAATGTCACGTACTGAATCTCGTCGTTGCTGGTCGGCTGGTTGAAGGTCGCCGTCCCGGCCAATGCCCACCCGGATGCATTCGGGTCCTTCGCGACGGTGGCGTCGTCGGTCGTGAACACCTTGACGTCGCCGACGGGACCATTCCCCTGAACCTTGACCGAGTATCCGAGTCCCGTGAGGTTGAAGGAGCCGGCGACGTCGAATGTGATCCAGTGGGGGTAGGCCGTCGAGTCCGGCGACCATTCACTCGCCCACTGTGTCGTGGAGCTCTGGTCGAACGCCGACGCTGCTGATCCGTCCCCTGAGTCGCTCTGCTCGGAGTCTTCGCTCACGACCTTGTACTGCGCGTTGGTGATCGCCTTGCCTGCCGGCGTACTCGATGTGTCATCGGTCGAGTACACGACGATCTCAGACGCGGACGCGTTGTTCGACCCGTTGACGGCGTCGAGCACCTTGAACTCGACGTACCGTGCCGTGACCGGCTGCGCAAAGGTCACGTACTGGATCTGGGTGTCGCTGGTCGGCTGCTGGAAGGTCGCTGTTCCGGCTTGGACCCATGCGCTGCTCGTTCCGTCCTTGGCGACTGTCGCGTCATCCGTCGTGAGCACCTCGACGTCTTTGGCTGGGCCGTTGCCCTGCACTTTGACCGAGTATCCGAGGCCCGTGAGAGTGTGCTCGGCACCGGTGTCGAACGTGAGGTAGTGCGGCATCGGGTCGGGGTTGCCGCCGTTGTAGTCCGACGCCCATTGCGTCGAGTAGTCGCCATCGAACGCACCAGCAGCCGTGCCGTCGAGCGATGGCGGAGCCGGGTATGGGGCCGACTCGGAATCGAAGTCGAGCAGCGTGTAGTGCGAGTCGGAGATTGCGCTGCCCGGGGGAGCTGCCGGGTCGGCGTTGGCCGGTGCCATGGTACCGAGCGCGACCGTCGCACTGACGATGGCCACTGCGATACCTCCCGCGATGGCGGAGCGCGATCGGCGTGCGTTGGTGAGGGTACGTGAGGCCATTGATCTTCCTAGCTACTTCGTCGAGGCAATGGAGAGCAAGACACACGATAAATGGACGTTATCGATAACACCAGTCCCAGTTGCCAAAATGACCGAAAAAATGAGCGTTTTCCACATCATGATCAACAAGATAGAGATCGCTAACACCTCTAAAGGGTGTTGCCACTGCGCCGCATTGGCGTTTCGCGCGGCGCACGCGCGACAGTCTCAGGGTCGTGGTGCGGCGGTCGAACCGCGCACAATCAACTGCGGTTCGATGGTCTCGACAGGCGGGACGGCGCCAGGATGCGCAATGCTGCGAAGCAGATGTTCAACCGCGAGGCGTCCCATGTCAGCGAACGGCTGAGCCACCGTCGTCAGTGCCGGCGAACAATACTCTGCGAGTGAGATGTCATCGACGCCGACGATCGAGATGTCGTCGGGAACGCCGCGTCCGAGCTCGCCGAGCGCGCGGATGACACCGAACGCCATCTCATCGCTGGCCACGAAGACGGCGGTGACTTCGGGAATGCGACCGAGGATGAGCCCAGCCTGATAGCCGGACGCCGGCGACCAGTCGCCGGCCAGCTCGGGCGCAACCTCTCGTCGTGCGAGTTCCAGCGCGTTCCGCCAACCCTGGGTGCGACTCGACGCGTCGAGCCACTGCCTGGGTCCTGCCACGTGCCAGACGGTCTCGTGCCCCAGATCGAGGAGGTGCTGAGTGGCCAGTCGTCCCACCTCGGCCTGGTCGATCGCGACGACCTCCGTCGACTCGGTACGCGAACCGTCGATCGTGATCGTGGGCAGCGTGCGGGTGAGCTCGTCGATCGCCCTGTTCGTATTGATCAACGGCACAGCGAGCACGATTCCCTCGACGCCCTGGTCGGCGAGACGTGACATCGCCTCCTGAATCTCCGATGCATCCAGCGACGGCGTCGTGACGGAGTTCACGATGTAGCCGGCCCGGGCGGCTGTCGCCTCGATGCCGACGGTCACGGCCGTGCGGGAGTAGAAACCGGTGCGGAGCGTGACGACGCCGAGGGCACGGCTTCGGCCCGACGAAAGAGCGCGCGCGGCGTTGTTACGGCGGTATCCGAGTTGTTCGACCGCCGCGAGCACCTTCGCCCGAGTCGCCGATTGCACGTTCGGATGTCCGCTCAGGGTTCGCGAGACGGTCTGCGCCGACACACCGGCCAGCCGGGCGACATCGGTCATCCCTGGCACGCGACGGGGGCCGGCCTTCGAGTCTGCGGTTCTCATGTGATCCGATCACCTAGGCGGATTTGCTCCCCAAATCGTAAGCCACCACATGCGTTCGGGGTGTTCGGGCTCGCCAACGATGCTCCAACTTGTTAGCGATATCATTGTGTGCCATAGTCTGAACCATGACGCATCTCCTCGAGGCCGAGGGCAGTCGCCAGCGCGAGAGCACGCCGGCCGTCGGCTACGCCGATGGCGAGTTGCTGCGCGGTGGTATGACGTATCGGCTGATCGCCGGCAGCATGCACTACTTCCGTGTGCATCCTGGCCAGTGGCACGACCGCATCGCGAGGCTCGCCGACCTTGGTGTCAACACGCTCGACACCTACGTCGCGTGGAACTTCCACGAGAAGACCGAGGGCAGGGCGCAGTTCGACGGATGGCGCGATGTCGAGCGCTACATCGAACTCGCCGCGGATGCCGGACTCGACGTCGTGGTGCGGCCCGGCCCGTTCATCTGCGCCGAATGGGACAACGGCGGACTTCCCGCCTGGCTCACGGGTCGGCCAGGAATTCGTTTGCGCAGTACCGACCCGCTGTTCTTCGACCCGGTGCAGCGCTGGTTCGACGCGCTCGTGCCGAGGCTCTCCGCCCTGCAGAGCGCGAACGGTGGCCCCATCATCGCGTTCCAAGTCGAGAACGAATTCGGCAGCTACGGCAATGACCAGGACTACCTCGGTCGGCTTCGGGACAGCCTCACCGATCGCGGCATCACCGAGCTGCTCTACACGGCGGACGGCCCGACGGAGCTCATGCAGCAGGCAGGATCGATTCCAGGGGTGCTTGCGACCGCCACGTTCGGATCGAACCCGCTCGAGGCGGCGCGACTCCTCAGGTCCCGCCGGAGTGACGAGCCGTTCGTCTGCGCGGAGTTCTGGAACGGTTGGTTCGATCACTGGGGGGAGCAACACCACGTTCGCTCGGCGGGCGAAGCCGCTGTCGTCGTGTCCGACGTCATCGAAAGCGGCGGCTCGGTCAGCATCTACATGGCACACGGCGGCACCAACTTCGGACTCTGGGCGGGTGCCAACCACGACGGCACTCGGCTCCAACCCACGGTGACCAGCTACGACTCCGACGCGGCGATCGCCGAGGACGGCGCCCTGACGGCGAAGTATTTCGCACTCCGGTCGACCCTGTGGCCGGCTGCGCAATTCGGAGGATTCCCCTTCGATCGCAGGCCGGCGACACTCGAACCGCGAGTGCTGAAGGTCGAGCGTCGCGGCGCGCTGCTCGATTCCCTCGTGGCGGCGTCCCATCCGGTTCTGGACGACCGTCCGCTCAGTTTCGAGTCGATCGGGCAGGCGTCCGGCCTTCTGCTGCACGAGAGCCAGCCTGTGCTGGCACACAGTGA
>DASZMW010000086.1:0-4021 GCA_035551735.1 Humibacter sp.
CTCGCGTTGAACGCGCCCTTCGGCGCTCCGCCGCGCTTGGGCGTCTTGCCGCCTTTCGACGCCGTGGCGGGTGAAGAAACAGCGGTCATGGTCAGTGGAGTCCTTCTGCGAGCGGTCCGAGAGCGAGAACGGGAAAGTACGTGAGCGCAGTGATGATGAGGATCGTTCCGACCAGCAGCCCAACGAACATCGGCCTGTGGGTCGGCAGCGTGCCCGTGCTGACGGGCAGCTTCTCCTGAGCTGCGAGCGACCCGGCGAGGGCGAGCACGAACACGATCGGCACGAACCGAGCGAGGAACATCACGCATCCGAGCGCAGCGTTCATCCACGGCGTGTTCGCTGAGATGCCGCCGAACGCCGAACCGTTGTTGTTGCCTGCCGACGTGAAGGCGTAGAGGATCTCGGAGAATCCGTGCTGGCCGGGATTGAAGATGGTCGTCTTCTCCACGCTCTGCACGACGCCTGGAACCGCGAAGCTCAGGGCTGTTCCGGCGAGGATCAGCGTGGGCGTTGTGAGGAAGTAGAGGCTCGCGAGCTTCACCTCGCGCGCCCCGATGTGCTTGCGCAGGTATTCAGGGGTGCGCCCGACCATGAGACCGGCCAGAAAGACCGCGATCACGGCCATCACGAGGATGCCGTAGAGCCCGGCTCCGATGCCGCCTGGCGCGACCTCACCGGTCATCATGTTGAGCATCGCCATCATGCCGCCGAGCGGGGTGAAGCTGTCGTGCGCCGCGTCCACCGCGCCCGTCGACGTGAGGGTGCTGGTGGTGCCGAAGAGCGTGGTTCCCAGGATGCCGAACCGCTGCTCCTTCCCCTCCATCGCGCCGCCTGCCGCCTGAGTGGCTGCGCCGCCTCCCGCCGATTCCGCCCACGTCATGAGCACGAGCGAGACGACGAAGATGACAGCCATCGCGGCGAGAATGGCGTATCCCTGTCTACGGTCGCCGACGATGCGTCCGAAGGTGCGGGGCAGGCTGAACGGCACGAGGAGCATCAGGAACACCTCGACGAGATTGGTCCACGCCGTTGGATTCTCGAACGGATGCGCCGAGTTCGCATTGAAGAACCCGCCCCCGTTGTTGCCGATCAGCTTGATGGCCTCCTGCGAGGCCGCTGGCCCGCCTGGGATGTTCTGGGTCGCACCTGCAATGGTGTGCACGGCGTGCACCGCGTTCAGATTCTCGATCACGCCGCCTGCGATGAGCACGATCGTGAAGATCACCGACAGCGGAAGCAGAATGCGCAGCGTTCCCCGCATCAGGTCCACCCAGAAATTGCCGATCGTGCCCGATCGATGCGCGGCGAATCCGCGAACGAGAGCGATCGCGACGGCGAGGCCGACGGCGGCGGAAACGAAGTTCTGCACTGTCAGAGCGGCCATCTGCACCGTGTACCCGACGGTGGCCTCCGGAGAGTACGACTGCCAGTTCGTGTTCGTCACGAACGAGATCGCCGTGTTGAACGAGAGCCCCTGCGGCACGGCAGGCAGGCCCAGCGAGTACGGCAGCCACGCCTGCAGACGCTGCAGGAGGTAGACGATCAGCACGCCGACGATGGAGAAGGCGAGCACGCTACGCAGATAGACCTGCCAGCTCTGCTCGGACTTCGAGTCGACGCCGATGACGCGGTAGATGCCCCGTTCGACGCGCAGATCGCGGCGCGACGTGAACGTGATCGCCAGGTAGTCGCCGAGCGGCCTGTGGCAGATCGCGAGCATGAGCGCGACCGTTGCAAGCTGGGCGAGGAAGAGCCAGAACTCCATCTAGAACTTCTCCGGCTTCACGAGCGCGTACACGAGGTACACCAGGGACGCAGCGGCCAGCACAGCGGACAAGACGATGAAGAAGGTCACAGCTTCTCCACCGCCCGTCCGACCAGGGCGACGACGACGCCGAGGGCGACGATGCCGAGAATGCAGAAGACGTCCAACACCGGATGCTCCGTTCGGTCTCACGCGCCGCGATGACGCGGACGCGGGCCGCACCTCGCGGCCAAGACACCATCGAACTCGCCTGTCGCAGGCTCGCACCCCGTCCTCACGGAATCCATGCGCCCGGCAGCGGTCTCCTTACGGAATCCGAACGGACCCGGCATCGCCCGGCCGGTTCACCGCCGAGGGCACCTCAGCCGGCGTCGTGCCCGAAGATCCAGTAGTACTGCATGTGCTGGCGATGCCGCGGCAGCACGAGCACACCGCGGGCGTGCTCCCGCACCGCCTTGACGAGCTTGCGCTCGCCTGCCGACCACAGGTACGAGCGCTCCACGTCGAGCGTCTCGGTCAAGGATGCCGCGAGCAGGTCGACGACGCTGCTTCCCGTGTCGTCCGGCTCCGCCCACGAGACGGTGGTGCTGGCATCCGCTGCAAGGGGCAGCCTGGCGTGGTCGTCGTGGGCGTCCTGGATGACGACGTGTTTGGTCGCGCCTTCCGGTGCGGCGCCGAGGATCGTGTTGATCGCGGGCAGAGCGGTCACATCTCCCGCCAGCACGAGCGTGTCCAACTCGGCATCGATGGAGAGCTTCTGGGGCGTGTGCGCCACTTCTGCCCTCAGGCCGATCACCGCGTGCTTGGCCCATGACGCCGCCGGACCGACAGGCTCGTGCAGCACGAAGTCGAGGCTGAACTCCCCTGCAGCAGGATCGGGATCGATGATTGTGTAGCCCCGTTGCACCACTTTGTCGCTCGACAGGGACGGCACCCAGAGCCGCACCCAGATGGTGGGATGCAGCGCGAGCTCGTCGAGGAATCCGGGGGCGGAAAGGCGGATGCGCCGGTACCAGGGCGTGAAGTCGGTGATGCCGATGACCTCGACGGCGTGGTTCTTCACGCCCATCGCCTTCAGCACACCGCGCTGCCAGTTCGCTGCCATGGTGGCTCCTCGAGCGGTCGTGCGCCACCCTCGAGGGCGCGAGCAGTTCGGGCTGTCGCGGGGCATCCGTGTCGACCGTCGACGCCCGCCCCGGGGTCGAACGGAATCACGCGGATGCCCCGCGGCCTCGACACTATCGGGACCAGTTAGGTTAGGCAACCCTTATCACGAGTGCATGGTGGCGCAAACGACCGTCGCCCGAGCGGATGCCTCGACTGAGGCGCCACGCTTCGGGCGACGGATGGATGGAACGGACGCCTCAGCTGTCGGAGTCGCCCTCATCGAGCGCCGAGATCAGCGCATCGACCGCGGTGATCAGGTTGTGCAGCGCCTGACGCTCGATCGAATTCTCGGGCAGCTGCTGGATGTCGAAGCTCGCCGCGCTCGCCGCCTTGCGTGCTTCGCTGACGAGCGCCTGCGTCTCGAGATCTGCCATGATCATTCCCCCTGATCCTCGTGTGGTGCCGAGTCTAACGACGGGCCGGCAAACGGCGCGAGGCCCGGATTTCAGCGCGCGAGCGCGACCGAGTCCGTCACGAGCGGGAACAGGCTCGATGCGATGCGCTCGAGCTCCGTCTCGAGGGGCGACGCCTGCACGAGCAGCAACGTCACCCCTGCACGCTCGAATTCACGGATGCGCTCGGCAACCTGCTCCGGCGTGCCGACCAGGTTCGGTCGCAGACCTCGGGTGCCAACCGAGTACTCGCGCTTCGACACCTCGACGTCGAGCTGCGAGTGGGCGACGAACTCCTCGAACGATGCGTACCCGGGCGAGCTCGGATCCACGGCCGTGATGCGCTCGAGTTCGGCCTGAGCCTCGGCCTCGGTATCGCGCACGATCACGTAGGCCGCCATTCCGACCTCGGCGAAGTCCTCGCCCTGCCTGCGCCTGCGGCGCGCGTTCACGTCGTCGATCTTGCCCGACACCTCTTCGGGCGTGCCGCCGTGCATGACGTAGGCGTCGGCGAAACCCGCGATGGCTTCACGACCGTCTTCGCTCTCGCCCCCGGCGAAGATGCGAGGGGCGACGCGTGGTTTCGGGCTGAGCACGGCATCCTGAACGTCGTAGAACTCGCCCTTCTGACTGAACGGCTGCTCACTCCACATGCCGCGCAGGATGCTCACGAACTCGCTGGACTGCACGTAGCGCT
>DASZMW010000087.1:0-16059 GCA_035551735.1 Humibacter sp.
CCTTCCTTTGTCTTCTTCGACGTCGGCACTCTCCGGCGGACAGAAGCAGCGTCTGGCCCTCGCCGGTGCGATCGCGATGCGACCGAAACTGCTTCTGCTCGACGAGCCCACCGCCAACCTCGATCCGGCCGGGGTCGGGGAAGTGCGGGATGCCGTCCAGCGGCTCTGCCGTGACAGCGAGGCGACCGTGCTGATCGTCGAGCACCTTGTCGCGGTGTGGTCCTCGCTGGTCGATCGCGTCATCGTGCTCGACGAAGCCGGCGGCGTGCTGGCCGACGGCCGACCGGACGACGTGCTCGACGGGCAGCGCGCCGCGCTGGACGCTGCGGGAATCTGGGTGCCGGGGGCGGCATCCGATCGCGTCCGTGGACAGGCGGGAAGGGGGGAGTCCCTGCTGGCTGCGGAGTCGCTGAGCGTGGGCCGCACACCCTTCGGGGTGCGCACGGCGCAGGTTGCGGCGTCCGGCATCGACTTCGCGGCGCGGCGCGGAAGGGCCATGGTGATCACCGGACCCAACGGGGCGGGAAAATCCACCCTCGCCCTCACCGCTGCCGGCCTGCTGCGACCAATCGAGGGACGGTTGTCGGCAACGGATGCCTTCCGCCGCGGCCTCACGCCAGAGCCTATCCGCTGGCGGTCCCGGCAGCTCGTCACACGCATCGGCACGGTCTTCCAGGATCCGGAGCACCAGTTCGTGCGCTCCACCGTGCGTGACGAGCTGGCTGTCGGTCCTCGCGCGGCCGGGGTCGAAGGTCGTTCCGCCGACGCCCGCGTGGACGAGCTGCTCGTGCGTCTGCGCCTCGCCCGCCTGGCCGCGGCGAACCCGTTCACGCTCTCCGGCGGCGAGAAGCGCAGGTTGTCGGTGGCGACCGCGATCGCGACCAGACCCGACCTGCTCGTTCTCGACGAGCCGACTTTCGGTCAGGATGCCCGCACCTGGCGCGAGCTGGCCGCACTGCTCACCGAGCTGCTCGACGCCGGCCACGCCGTGATGGCCGTCACGCACGACGACGCGTTCGTGCGTGCTCTCGCCGACGATGTGCTCGAGCTCGGAACGACCACGGAGTCCCTGCACAACGAACGACAGGAGGCGACGCCGTGAGTCTCGTGCTGACGCCGGATATCCGCTCCAGCCGCATCGCAGCGGTGAACCCCGTGGCGAAGCTGGCGGCGGCGCTGCTCATCTCCCTCACCCTCGTGCTTACCATCGACTGGGTCTCCGCCGGAGTCGCGCTCGCGTTGGAGGCAGTGCTGCTGCCGTTCGCCGGCGTCTCCGCCAGACAGTTCTGGCTGCGTACCGCGCCCGTCTGGATCGCTGCCGTCGCGGCTGCCGTCGCAACGGCGCTCTACGGCGCAGACACCGGGGCCGTGCTGTGGGGTCTCGGCCCGGTCACGGTGACCGAGGGATCCCTCGCTCTCGCGGGAGCGATCGCGCTCAGGGTGCTCGCCATCGGCATCCCCGGTGTGATCCTTTTCGCCACGAGCGACCCGACCGACCTCGCGGACGGACTCGCGCAGCTCGTGCACCTGCCGGCGCGTTTCGTGCTCGGGGCACTCGCCGCGCTGCGCCTGGTCGGACTGTTCATCGACGACTGGCGCGCTCTGGGGCGTGCCAGACGTGCACGGGGCATCGGCGACGGGGGAGGGCCGATCGGTGCAATCGGAAGGCTCGGCTCCCGGTCGTTTGCCCTGCTCGTGCTCTCCCTGCGGCGGGGCAGCAAGCTGGCGACGGCCATGGAGGCCAAAGGCTTCGGCGGCCCTGCGCCCCGCACCTGGGCACGGGAGGCGCGGTTCGCTCGTCGTGACATCACGATGATCGCGCTCGGCGCCGCCATCGCCGCCTGCGCCACAACGGCTGCGGTGCTGGCGGGGAGCTGGTCCTTTGTCGTCTCGTGATCAGGGCGGCGGTCGCGTCGCCGTGCCGGTCGACGTTTCAACGGCTCCCGCGATCGTGCGAGCGGCACTGACGACCTCGTCGTCGCCCGTCGTGCTCATCGACGGTCCGAGCGGAGCGGGAAAATCCCGTCTCGCCGATGCGGTCGTCGCTGCGTGGCCGGGTGCGAGTGTCGAGCTCGTGCGCATGGACGACGTGTATCCGGGGTGGGAAGGACTGGCCGCCGCGTCGGAACACGTGCGCGAGTACCTGCTCGGGCCGCTGCGGGCGCAGGGCGCAGGGCGCTGGCGCGACTGGAACTGGGCAGTGTCGGCGCCCGCGGAGTGGCACGATGTGGCGGGCGGGCATCCGCTCGTCGTCGAGGGTTGCGGATGCCTGACCCGCGCGACCGCCTCCCTCGCCGACCTGCGCGTCTGGCTCGGCGCCGACGACGACGTGCGCAAGCGTCGGGCGTTGCAGCGCGACGCCGGCGGGTTCGACGCGCACTGGGACCTCTGGCAGCGGCAGTGGGAGCAGCTCGTAGCACGCGAGTCGCCACGCGGGCTCGCCGACCTGGTGTTCGACGGCACTCCGGAGGCGCCGGGTCTCGGCTGATGAGCGCCTGCGCGGCGTGCGAACGCTCTCGCGGTAGCGTTAGGTCATGAGCGACAGCGCAACCGAGTACATCGTCGAGTATTCCGACGGCCCGCTGGCCGGTACCATCGAACGCCGCTATCTCGTGGGGGGCCGGTACGATGAGAGCCTGAACGCGGTCGCCGCCATCGACGGCGTGGAATCGCTCTTCAAGTACAACGCGCTCGACAACCGTGAGATCCAGGGTGAGCTGCATGTGCGGTACTCGTTCGACCGCTCAGACAGCGACCCGTTCGAGAGCGATCCCGAGGACGATCCGGCCCGCTGACGACCCGGTCCGGTGAACCCGTGTCACGCCCAGCCGAGCTCGTGGAGCTCGGCGTCGTCGATGCCGAAGTAGTGGGCGATCTCGTGCACCAGAGTGACGTGCACCTGGTCGCGTAGTTCCGACTCGTTGCTGCAGATCGACAGCAGCGGCTCGCGGTAGACGATGATGCGGTCGGGCATCTCGCCGAATCCGTAGCGATCCCGCCGGGTCAGTGCAATGCCGTCGTATTCGCCGAGCAGGCTCAGAGATCCGTCAGCCGGCCGGTCCTCCACCAGGAAGGCCACATTTTCGATGCCGTCCACCATGTCGTCCGGCAGGGCATCGAGCTCGTCGATCACGAGTCGCTCGAACTCGTCGGCAGCCATGCTCATCACGTCACCCAGCGTGCCATGGACCCCTGCGATGCGCGTGAGCAGGATGCCGCGCGTAACCGAATGCGCGCACGTCACGTTCGTCGCGTACACTCATTCGACCAGCCCTCCCCGCCGCCCGAGCATAGAGCCCGCCCGACTCGAGGACCCGATGTCCGAAGTCCCCAGCACCATCGCCCCCACGTCGCAGGTCGTGCCCGCGTCGGCGGCCGGTCGACCCCCATCGCGCTACACGATCACCGGCACGTTCGGCGAGGGCGGCATGTCCATCGTCTATTCGGCCTTCGATGAGCATCTACGTCGCGAGGTCGCGGTCAAGGTCTTCACGAAGCCGATCTCCGGAACGGACTCCGAAGAGCAGCAGGTGGAGATCGACGTTCTCGCCGGGCTGAACCACCACGGGGTGGTGACCCTGATCGACGCGGGTATCGCGCCGGATCCCGATGGCGTCGAGCATCGTTACCTCGTGCTGGAGCCGGTGGACGGTGCCGATCTACGGCGCCGACTGGCATCCGCACGTCTTTCGTTGCGGCACATCGCGGAGATCGGTTACGACCTCGCGGAGGCGCTCGAGTACGTGCATCGGCACGGTGTCATCCACCGCGATCTGAAGCCGGGCAACGTTCTCGTGGTTGCCGACGGTGATGACGGCGGACGTGCCCGCGCCAAGCTCACCGACTTCGGTATCGCGCTGTCATCGGGCATCGCCCACGTGGCGCGACCGGAGGGCACGACAGGAACCGCCGCCTACCTCAGCCCAGAGCAGGCCAGGGGTGACGCACTGACTGGCGCGAGCGACGTGTATTCGCTGGGCCTCGTGCTGCTGGAATGTCACACGGGGCGCCTTGCGTTCCCCGGTGCTCCGGTCGACTCGGCGATGGCCCGTCTCACCTCCGATCCTGAGATCCCGGCCGAACTTCCCGAGCAGTGGCGCATGCTCCTGACGGCGATGACGGCGCGTGAGCCGAAGGACCGTCCCGCGGACCATGAGGTGGTGCAGGCATTGCGCGACCTCGTCGTCGCGGAGAGCAGCCGGCATCGGGCATCCTCGGGCCTCGCTGCCCCGGAGCTGTCGACCGAGCGCGCCTTCGAAACCATCGCCGCGATCGCGGCGCGCACGTTCGACGTGCCTGTCGCCGTCTTGAGCCTCGTGCACGATGGAAAGGTGCGGTTCGCGGCGCACCACGGTGTGCCCGACCATCGGATGCCTGCGCTCGAGTCGATCTGCTCAGGGGCGTCGACCTCCAGCGTGCCGTTGATCGTCGAGGACGCGGCAACTGACCCGCGAGTGATGACCCACGAGCTCGTCACCGGCGAGTTCGGCCTGCGTTTCTACGCCGGCATCCCGGTGCGTTCTGCCGAAGGGACGGTCGTCGGAACTCTGTGCGTCGTGGACTCCCGTCCCCGCACCGTCGCAGCGAACGAACTCGCCACCCTGCACGACCTGGCAGGATTGGCGACGGTCATCCGTGGCACGGAAGCTGCGATCGAGTCCGCGTCGGCCTGAACGACGACGCGGCATCCGTGCCGGAAGCCTACGAGGGACCGGGTGCAGGCGCAGGCGTTGTCGCTTCGCTGCGCACGGCCGCCCGGCCGTTCTGAGCGCCGTGTCACGTTTGCGGTGCTCCGATTGTCAAACCAGTAGCGCGTGTGGACGGCGCAGCCCCGCACGCGATGCCCGTGTCTCACGAGCAGTCCGGGCCACCTACTGGAGGAAAAACTCATGAGTTCAGCGCTCAACGCTCTCCGTCGCGACTTCCGCGGCGCCATCATCGAACCAGGCGAGGCGGACTACGCGGCAGCCGCGCGTTCCGTCCTCGCTGTCGGAACCCCTGCCGTCGTTCTGCAGCCCCTGGATGCCGCCGACGTGCAAGCGGCCGTCAGGTTCGCCGTCGCATCGGGGCTCACGCTGTCCGTGCGGGGCGGAGGTCACTCGTTCGCGGGTTTGGGCACGAATGACGGCGGCGTCGTCATCGATCTGCACAACCTGGCGGAGGTGGAAGTGATCGACCGCGAGCGCGGCATCGTGCGCATCGGTGGGGGAGCCACCTGGGGCGAGGTCGCGGCGGGGCTCTCACCCTACGGCTTGGCGATCTCCTCAGGCGATACGAAGAGCGTCGGAGTCGGCGGACTGACCTTGAGCGGCGGAATCGGCTGGATGGTGCGCAAGTACGGACTCGCGCTCGACGGCGTGGTCGCTGCCCGGGTGGTGACGGCCGACGGCGAACTCGTGCGTGCCGACGACGAGGAGAACTCTGAGCTGTATTGGGCGCTTCGTGGTGGCGGCGGCAACTTCGGCGTGGTGACGGCGTTCGAGTTCCGGGCGCATCGCACGACGGACATCTACTTCGGAGCGATCGAGTTCGCCGCCGAGGAGGCATCGAAGATCCTGCCAGGGTGGGCGGACTATCTGCGGAACGCTCCCGACGAGCTGACGTCGATCGTGAACTTCGCCAATCCATTCGCCGGCGGGACGGATGCCCCGGTGCAGGTGATGGTCGCCTTCGCCGATGACGACGAGCGGACCGCCACTCGCGCGATCGAGCCAATCCGCCGGCTCGGCACCGCAATACGTGACGATGTCACGTTGAGGCCGTATTCCGATGTTCTCGTCGACGGCGGAACGCCGCCGGCCGGCATCCGGTTCGTCGCTAAGGGCGCATTCGTCGAGGAGGCGTCCGTCCCCGACGTGCTGCAGATCCTTCTCGAAGTCGGAGCGTCGGAGCGATCGCCCTTCATCTCGCTGCGCGCTGTCGGCGGGGCGGCGTCGCGGGTGTCAGAGGACGCGACAGCGTACGCGCATCGTCAGGCGGAGCTGATGTTAGTCACGAACACTGCAGGACCCGAGCAGGTCGTTGATGCTGCTGGACCGGCGCTGAACGCCATCTGGGAGCGGCTCGCGCCGCACACGAGTGGCGCCTATGCCAACTTCCTCACGACGGCAACGCCCGAAGACGTCGCGGCCGTCTACCCACCGGCGACATACGGACGCCTTGCGGCCGTGAAGCGTCGCTACGACCCGCGCAACGTCTTCAGCGGCAACCACAATGTGCGGCCTTGAATTCTTGGGGTGATCGCCGCTGCGCGGCTCAACCCCTGCGTCGGCCTCGGCAATTCGAGCAAGCTCGATTGCGCTCGGCCTTCCTTGGGGTGAGTAACGGGGCTTGAACCCGCGACCTCCTGGACCACAACCAGGCGCTCTACCAGCTGAGCTATACCCACCATGATGCCCGCGTGCGAACAACCAGACGAGTCTATTACATGCGAGGGGCCCAGATTTGCACGACCTCCGCCGCGATCTTCTGGCACTGGTCCGACGTGGGTCCGGGTGCGCCGGTGAACACGGCGCGACGGTAGTAATCGAGCTCTCGAATGGACTCGAGAATGTCGGCAAGCGCACGGTGGCCGCCGTTCTTCTCCGGCGCATTGAAGTACACCCGCGGGAACCAGCGGCGGGCCAGCTCCTTGATCGATGACACGTCGACGTTGCGATAGTGCAGATGCGCGTCGAGGCGCGGCATGTACTTGGCAAGGAACATGCGATCGGTGCCGATGGAATTGCCGGCGAGCGGTGCCTTCTGCTCGTTCGGCACGAACTTCAGGATGTACTCCATCACCTCGTACTCGGCCTCGGCGAGAGACTTGCCATGCGGAATCTCTTCGATCAGCCCGCTCGTCGTATGCATCTGCCGCACGAAATCGCCCATGTGGTCGAGGGCGCTCTGATCGGGCTTGATGACGATGTCGATGCCCGGATCGAGCGGCACGAGCTCGAAGTCGGTGATCACGACGGAGATTTCGACGAGTTCGTCGGCTTCGAGGTCGAGCCCCGTCATCTCGCAGTCGATCCAAACCAGGGCGTCGTTCGCAGTCGGCATGCGCGCAAGTCTATCGACGCCCTCCGACGTCGTTGCCGACGGATGTCTGTGCACGGCCCCCGTGGGGCCGCCGACCTAGACTTTGGTCCGTGGAGTTACAGCTGTACACGTCGGCGTTCTGCGAGCCGTGCATGCAGACCAGGGGAGTGCTCGCCGAAGCCGGGCGGCTGGTTCCCGATGCCAGGGTGACCGAGTTCGACGTCGTGCGTTTCGAGGAGCGCGCGCGGGCTGCCGGCATCCGCTCGACGCCCACGGTCGTGGTGCTCGACGGTGATGGCGAAGAGGTCTTCAGGGCAGAGGGCGTGCCCAGTCTCGCCCAGGTGCTCGTCGCTGCGGCCAAGGCGGTCTGAGCGTCGCCCTGCGGTACCCTGGAAGCCGCTTGAGACAAGCCAGCCGCCCCCGTAGCTCAGCGGATAGAGCAGGAGCCTTCTAATCTCTTGGTCGCAGGTTCGATTCCTGCCGGGGGCACCAACTGAAGGGCTCGATCAGACGGATAGTCGTCTGCCGGGCTTTGCGCATCCTGACCGCTGAAGCCCTCACGCAAGGGACAAGTAAGTTTCGTGCGAGACGGGGAGAAATCAGGGCCGCAGCGATTGCATCTTTCCGTCCACTCTTCGATCGACTGCCCGTAGCGGCAACTGGCGACAGACATCGACCCGCGCCCACGCCCGGCAGTACGCGTCGGCCAGGTTGCGCCCGATGCCAGCAGTGACGACGCCCGCAAGTTCCTCAGTGAGTGCCAGGTGACGGCGGGGCGGAGCAGCGGTGAGCGATCAGTTCCCGAGTGTTCGGCGATTCGTCGAGTCCAGTCCAGGTGCACACGCTCGCCGTACGCATCACCGACGAGCTGCGGGCACAGTTGGACGTCATCGCCCAGCCGAACAACTCACGGTCACCGAAGAGATCCGCATCGCCCTTGAGCAGTGGGCGCAGTCCAGCAAGAACGATCCCAATGTGCTCAAGCGAGCCCAAACGGTTCGAGCCGAGATCGAGCGCGCGGTGCAGACCAAACGCAACGCCATCGCAGCGATCTTCGGAGCACAAGAAGAAGTCGCCGCTCCGAGCACCTCCGGTGGTTCGCGGGGCAAGCAGGCATCGACGGATGCCTGACCGCGGTGGCCATCGTCTCCACGCCGATCACGGTCGTGGGATCCGGCAGTGCACCGCGCCGATCGGGCATCGAGGTGTCACGGGCTGGCTGGTTGTCACTGTGCGGGTTGTAGCGCCCACGTTGTTGCGGCGGTGACGAGTGCGAGCCGTCCGGTGGTGACGTCGTAGGCGTAGCCCGACACAGCAACGGCATCAGGAAGGAAGGGTGCGTCGAGAATGCGCTGTACGTCGACGGGAACGGTCCGACGTGGGTCGGTGACCGCGGTGTCGAGCAGCGCCTGATCGTCATGTCCAGCCGAGACGAATCCGGCTCGGAGCTCGTCGTCGGCCATCAGGGCCGAGCCGCAGTCGGTGTGATGGATGACCACGATCTCGAACCAGCCAGCATCGGGAGCCTTCGTCTGGTGCAGGTAGCAGATCCAGTCGAGGTCTTCGAGGAACGAGGAATTCGCGCGTCCGCCGATGGTGCGGGCGACGATCGCGTCGCCGAGCTCGAGCTCGAGGATGCTGGCGGGATCCACACGCGGGTCGATGCAGGTGAGGACATAGACCTGCCGGTTGGGTAGGAACGGGATCGCCGGCACGTGCTCCTTTGCGTCTGTCGAGGCGAAGTGCTCGTTGCGTTCCAGAAGGTGAGTGAAGCCAGTCATCGAAGTCCTCGTCGTCGGATGGTAGAAAGACGGAGCGAACAGGTAGTCAGCCCCCACCGATCTACTTCACAGCCCGATCCGGCGCCCCACAATGGGCGAGTTGTCCCTGGGTGCGCTACACCCCGTCGAACACCACTCCCGGTCGCTTCTCAGCCGCGGAGCCCTGCCAGGCGGGCAGCGGCGGGTGATCCGGCTGGTGCGCCGATGACGACCAATTGCTGTCCATCGGCTCCGCGCACGTCAAAGGACTGGTAGTCCACGTCGAGGTCGCCGGCCCAGGAGTGTCGGAACCGTTTGGTCATGGTGCGCTTGACCCGCACGCCCTGGGCGTTCCAGAGCAGGTCGAAGTCCATGCTCTGAGTGCGCAGTTCTTCCACCAGACCGAGGAGTGGGGCGCTGTCCGGCCACACGCCAAGCGCGAAGCGGAGATTGCCCACGACGTCGCCGGCGATTTCGGACCAGTCTCGGTAGAAGCGGCGTCCGACCTCGTCGACGAAGCACATCCGCGCGAAGTTGTCCCTGATCGTGAAGTCGGAATGGAGCGCCTCAGCCAGCTTGTTGCGGGCAAGCACGTCGAGATCGTGACCCAGCACGAGCGCGGGACTGTCGGCCAACTGGTCCAGCAGGCCGCGCAACATCGCGCTGACACCGAGACTCGGGGTGTTCCCGCTCACGAGGGCGACTTCGGCGAGACGGAACATGTGTTCTCGTTCGTCGGGCCCGAGCCGCAACGCACGACTGAGTGCCTGCAAAACCTCTGGGGACGGATGTTGCTCCCTGCCCTGCTCGAGCCGGGTGTAGTAGTCCGCGCTGACACCGGCCAGGACCGCCACCTCTTCACGGCGAAGCCCCGGCACCCGGCGTAACGCGCCGACGGTGAATCCGGCGTGCTCCGCGGTCACCGTGGCACGACGCCCACGCAGAAAGCCTCCAAGAGTTCTGTCAGCTGCCTCCACACTTTTCGCGACATCGACCACGGGCTCAACGTTAGCCCGCGCGGCCGGATCAACAAGGGCGGCCGGATCATGAGAGCACAGCGACGTCGATGCCCAGTCCGGCCAACCGATCGGGGTCGGCGAGGATCTCGATCTCGGTGATCGTGTCGCCCGAGAACGTGAACGCCATCACGGCGCCCACCTGCGCGTTCAGCTCGATCACGACACCGGCCGATCCGTTCACCATGGCGGTGTGCAGTATCGCCGCCGATTGGTGGACACGCTTCGCGTGCGCGGAGACCGCCACAGGTCCCTGTAGGCGAACGGTCGCCTGCGGCAGCCCGGTGCCTCCGTCCGACCGCAACACGACGTCCGGTGACAACAGTGCGAGCAGGTCGTCGAATCGACCGGCTCTGGATGCCGCGAAGAAGGCCTCGACGACCTCGCGCTGCCTGCCTGGGTCGGTCTCGAGCGTCGTGGCGTCCGCACCGCGCACGCGCGCCCTCGCCCTGCTCGCCAGCTGACGCGCTGCGGCGGGACTGCGGTCGAGCATCGAGGCGATGTCGTCGAACGGCACGTCGAACATGTCGTGCAGCACGAAGGCCAGCCGCTCGGATGGCGTGAGCGCATCAAGCACGACCTGCAGCGCGAGGCCGACGGAGTCCGCCAGCACGGCCTCCTCTTCGGGGTTCGGCCCGCCGAACGTGCCAACGACCGGGTCCGAGACGTGCACCTCCAGAGAGTCTTCACGCCGCGTCTTGCGCGACCGCAGCATGTTCAGACTCACCCGCGCCACGATCGTGGTGAGCCACGCGGAAAGGTTCTCCACCCCATCGGCGTCCGCCCGATTGAGGCGGAGCCACGCCTCCTGCAGGGCGTCGTCGGCGTCAGCGACCGAACCGAGCACGCGATAGGCCACCGAGCGCAGCCGCGGCCTGTTCTGCTCGAAGCCTTCCGTGAGCCATTGCCTGTCGTCGGTCATCCGTCACACTCCTTCGTCGAGCCGTGTCGATAGTGATGACACCTGAAATGCAGGCGATGTGACAGGAGACAACCATGCAGACGCCGACACGGCAACAGAGCGCACCGGGCAACGTCTTTTCTCAGGCTCCGGATGTCCCGGCCACGGTGCCGACGACGGACACGGCTCCGCTCCTCGCGCGCGGCGCGACCGGCCACTGGGATCTCGACGCCGCAGTCTCGAGCGTGCGGTTCACGACGGGCTTGCTCGGCGGGCTCGTCCCTGTGCGTGGCCGCTTCCGTGATGCCGACGGCCACGTCGAAGTCGGGGCGAACGGGGACGTGAGGGGACAGGTGGCCGTGCTGGCGGCATCCATCGACACCCGCAACGCGCGCCGTGACCGACACCTGCGCTCCGCGGCGTTCTTCGACGTCGAGAACAGTCCTCGCATCGAGTTCGCGGTCGACGACATCCAGCCCTCGGAGCATGGCTTCGCGGTGACCGGGATGCTCACTGTTCGCGACATCTCCCGGCCTTTCACCGTCGAACTGAGCGGATCTCTGCTCGGCGAGGCAGGGGTGCGTCTCGACGGCGTCGTGACTCTCGACAGGCGTGAAATCGGCATCACATGGAACGCGTTCGGGATGGCGTCCGCGGTCGTGACTGTTTCTGTGCACGCGGTGTTCCGCCGACGTGAATGATCTGAGACATGCTCATGTCAGGGGTTTCCTCCACGCGGGGTCCCTTTATGCTCGTGGCATGCCAATGTCCGACGCGGGTCGATGATTCCGCTCGAATTCGATCGGCCGCTTCAGACGCCGCGGCTGAGGATCAGGCTGATGACCGACGCCGACATCGACGCGATCACAGCGCATGAGTCGCGCGCGGAAGTCTGCGAGTACCTGCTCTACGAGCCCCGGACTCGCGACGAGGTCGCTGAGAAGATCGCCGACTGGGCGATCCGCACGAGGCTCAGGCGTGACGGGGACTTCCTGCAGCTCGCTGTGGCGTTGAACGACGGACGCGTGATCGGCGAGCTGTATTTCTCACTCGTCAGCGTGGAGTACGAAACCGCCGAGATCGGCTGGGTGCTCAGTCCCGACCACCAAGGGCACGGCTATGCGGCCGAGGCCGCTACCGCGCTTCTCGACCTCGGCTTCGGCAGAATGCGCTTGCACCGCATCAAGGCGGAACTGGCCCCCGAGAACACGGCGTCCGTCAGTCTCTGTCTGAGACTGGGCATGCGTGAGGAAGCGCACTTCGTGGAGGACATGTTCGTGAAGGGACACTGGGAGGACACCGGGGTCTACGCGCTGCTGCGCCGAGAGTGGGACGGGCGGGCCTCACCCGCCGGCTGAAATCCGGATGTCGGATGCCTGGGGCAGCATTCCTCATGAAGGCGGCGGGAGGATGCTGATGACCGAGCGGAATCGGGTCACACCGATGGGCGATATCGTCTCGATCCCCTTGCGTGGGGCCTGGACGGGCAATCGCGGTCGGCTGCATGAGGGCCACGAGATCGTGCGCTTCCATTCCGGCGCGCTCTGGCTGATTTGCGCCCTCGAATTCCGCGGTCGCTGGCAAGAGCAGTGGAAGCCGCACCATTACACCTTCCTGTTCTTCCACGACGAGGCTGTCGCGTTCGCTGCGGGCCACCGGCCGTGCGCAGAGTGTCGTCACGGTGCCTATGTCGATTACCTGGATGCTTGGACCTCCGAGCTGGGCGGCCCTCGCCCGCCCGCGACCCGGGTGAATGCCCGGCTGCACGCCGAGCGTCTCCACCCGGGCACCCACCGTCGCAGGCTCCACGACTCCGCCTGGCGTGACATCCCGAACGGAGCCTTCGTGCTCGAGAGCGGAACTCCGAAGCTCGTGCTCGACGACCGGCTCGTCGAATGGACGGTGGCGGGCTACGGGCGGGTGACGACTCGACCGCGAAGCGGAGCGTCGATGCTGATCACACCTCCCTCGACGGTCGCCGTGCTGCATGCCGGATACCCCGTGCAGATCGACGCCGCGGCCCTTTCCGCGTCCTGACGCCCGCTGATCGAGAACCCGGCGTTGCGTGGGCGAAACACGAGCGGAATAGGGTGCAAGGTATGCGCGAACTTCAGGCGGAGATCATCCGCGAGCTCAACGTGAAGGCCACCATCGACCCCGCTGAGGAGGTGGAGGCCAGGGTGTCGTTCCTCGTGGACTACGCGCGGGCATCCGCTGCCCGCGGCTTCGTGCTGGGCATCAGCGGAGGGCAGGATTCTTCACTCACAGGCAAGCTCTGCCAGCTGGCGGTCGACCGCATGCTGGCTTCCGGTCTCGACGCCGAGTTCATCGCCGTTCGGCTGCCCTACTCCGTGCAAGCCGACGCGGATGACGCGCAGCTAGCACTGGACTTCATCGGTCCGAAGCACACCATCGAGTTCAACGTGCAGCGCGGAGTCGACGGCATCGCCGCGGAGTTCGGCGACGCTGCGGGCGAGCCGATCCGCGACTTCACGAAAGGCAATGTCAAGGCCAGGATGCGCATGGTCGCCCAGTACGCGATCGCTGGACAGCGCGGGCTTCTCGTGGTCGGCACCGACCATGCGGCCGAGGCCGTGACGGGCTTCTTCACGAAGTACGGCGACGGGGGAGTGGACCTCACACCGATCACCGGGCTCACCAAGAGCCAAGGGAGGCAGTTGCTCGAGCACTTCGGAGCACCCGCCCGGCTGTACGAGAAGTCACCGACCGCCGACCTGCTCGACGACACCCCTGGTCAGACCGACGAAGACAACCTCGGTGTGAGCTACCGGGACATCGACGCCTACCTCGAGGGGTTCGACGACGATGAGGATGTCGCGCGGGCGATCGAGGACAAGTACCTGGCGACCGAGCACAAGCGCCGGGTCCCCGCCACGCCGTTCGACTTGTGGTGGCGCTGACCAGTGCAAGGGCTCAGTCTGCGCTGAGACCCGTCGGCTTACGTGTCGCGTAGGCACCGACCGGATCGGACACGTCCTCGTACGCGCTCAGCGTCTCGGTCTTGTCCTTCGTCGTCGCCTCATTCAGCGTCTCGGTCGGCTTGGTGTCGGAGAACTGTTCGTGGTGCTGCTCGGCAACCCACTGATCCTGTTCAGAGAGCGTGGTCTGTTCACTCGTCGTTCGCTCGAAACGCCAGCGCTCCAGGTCCTCGAGGAACAGCCGCCGCGTGCGGCGCGGTTTGTTCTGCCACTCCACGAGTCGGTCGCGGAACTCCACGATGGCCGGTTCGAGGTTGTACCCGTACGTGGCCGAATTACGTTTGAGCTCCGCGAGCTGGTGAGCCGCCCAGTCGGCTGCGACCGCAGCACCCTTGAGGGGCAGCAGACGCACCAGAATGTCGGACTGGCCGACGGAACGATCGGAGAGGACCTGCTCACCTGGAGTGAGCGAGTTCCAGACGGATGCCTCGACAGCGGCATCCACGAGGGCTGCTACGGCTGCGGCCTTCTGCTCACGCTCAGCGCGTGACAGTAGCCCACGAATGGCGCCACGCGCGATCCACGCCGAAAGCAGTCCGGCAACGATGATGGACACGAGCAGGACGGCACCGGCGAAGATCACCGGCTGAGCGTCGTGCGACGTGAGCCATTCCCAGAAGTCATTCCACCACTGCATGCAGCGAACGCTACCTGGGTGAATCACCCACAACGATGAGGCGTGCCGAGGGGAGTCGGATTCGTCTACCTGGTCCGACTCCCTCTCGGCGGGCGCGGGCTCAGGATGCCGGGCGCCCGGTCCCGTCGATGGCCAGCGGCTCGATCGCGGCGAGTTCGTCGTCGGTGAGAGGGACGGCATGCACGGCGGCGATGTTCTGCTCCAGCTGCGCGACGCTGGATGCCCCGATCAGCGCGCTCGACACCTGCGTGTGCCGCAGAACCCAGGTCAGCGCCAATTGGGCCAGAGTCTGTCCTCGCCCTGCGGCGATCTCATTCAGCGCCCTGGCGCGCTCGAGGTATTCACCGGTGATGTTCTCCGCGTGCAGGAACACGCTGGTGGCAGCACGGGAATCCTCGGGGATCGACCCGGAGAGGTATCGATCGGTCAGCAGACCCTGGTGCAAGGGCGAGAACACGATGGCACCGACACCGAGGTCGTCGAGGGTCTCGAGCAGTCCGTGCTCGACGTGCCGGTTGAACATCGAGTAACTCGGCTGGTGGATCAGCAGCGGCACGCCTTCGGCTGCCAGCGCCGCCGCGGCAGCCTTGGTCTCCTCTGGGCTGTAATTGGAGATTCCCGCGTAGAGGGCCTTGCCCTGCCGCACGGCTGTGGCGAGTGCCCCCATCGTCTCCTCGATCGGCGTCTCCGGGTCGGGACGATGCGAGTAGAAGATGTCGACGTAGTCGAGTCCGAGGCGGGTCAAAGAGCGGTCGAGCGAGGAGAGCATGTACTTGCGGGAGCCCCATTCGCCATAGGGGCCGGGGTGCATGTAGTACCCGGCCTTCGTCGAGATGATGATCTCGTCGCGGTACGGCGCGAGGTCCTCCGCGAAGATGCGGCCGAAGTTGGTTTCGGCAGAACCGGCGGGCGGTCCGTAGTTGTTCGCAAGGTCGAAGTGTGTGACGCCCAGATCGAAGGCGCGTCGCACGACAGCGCGCTGGGTCTCGATCGGCCGTGTGTCGCCGAAGTTGTGCCAGAGGCCCAACGACACGGTCGGAAGGCTCAGCCCGCTTCGTCCGACGCGGCGATAGGCCATCGAGTCGTATCTGTGGGAATCGGCGAGATATGTCATATCTGAATCGTATTCAGGCGCGCGCGCCGCCGCTGATCGAAGCGGTGCATCCCTTCCTCCCCAAGGGCGGCTTTGGTGGCGTTTTCCCCGAAGGCTGGCCTGGGGCCGCCGCGCCGCCGCTCACGTGACGACAGTGGAGTCTACGAGCCCCGGCTGCCCCGGCGGTCGGGTCGTGATCCACGACCGCGACGCGCGAATGTGCGTCATTTTCAGAAAGGCATGCTCATGCAGGACACCGTCTCTGCCGTAGGAGTGGTCGGCACAGACCCGACGCTCATGCTCGTCGGCAATGGACTGGCCAGACTCACATTCCGGCTCGGATCCACTCAACGCAAGTTCAACCGCGAGGGCAGCGGCTGGGAGAACGGCGAGACCAATTGGTACTCCGTTGTCGCCTTCCGGCGTCTGGCCGAGAACGGCTCGAAGTCCCTCGCCAAGGGCGACCGCGTGGTCGTCACCGGACGGCTGCGAGTCAACGAATGGGAACGTGACGGCCGACACGGAATCAACGTCGAGCTGCTGGCAGACGGCATCGGACACGACCTCATGTTCGGCACGACCGCCTACACGAAGAACTCGGCACCGTCATCCGGGGCGTTACCGACGTCG
>DASZMW010000088.1:0-6886 GCA_035551735.1 Humibacter sp.
GACCAGCCGAACGCCCGTCGAGGCGACGTAGTCGTTCTCGACCTGTTCGCGCTCGTCTTGACGCAGAAGCCCGTGGTCCACGAAGACGCAGGTGAGCTGGTCGCCGACCGCCTTGTGCACGAGTGCGGCCGCGACCGCGGAGTCCACTCCGCCGGAGAGCCCGCAGATCACGCGTCCCGTGCCGACCTGCGCACGGATCGCGGCGACCTGCTGTTCGATGACATTCTCGCTGTTCCACTCGGCCGGGATGCCGGCGGCGCGGTGCAGAAAGTTCTCGAGCACGGCTTGTCCGTACGTCGAGTGCCTGACTTCCGGATGCCATTGCACGCCGTACAGCCGGCGCTCGTCGTTCGCGAATGCGGCGACCGGCGTCGAGTCTGAGGAGGCGAGCACATCGAAGCCCTGCGGTGCCTTCGTGACCGAGTCGCCGTGGCTCATCCAGGTGGTCTGGTCGGAGGGCTGGTCTGCCAGCAGCGTGCCGGAATCGCTGACGCGAACATCCGTCGACCCGTACTCGCGCGCGCCGGTCCTCGAGACCTCGCCGCCGAGACTCGCCGCCATCACCTGGAAGCCGTAGCAGATGCCGAGGGTGGGCACGCCGAGGTCGAAGATCGCGGAGTCGAAGCTCGGCGCCCCCGCTTCGTACACGCTCGACGGCCCGCCTGAGAGCACGATTCCCACGGGATTCTTCGCGGCGACCTCGGCTGCGGTGATCGTGTGCGGCACGATCTCTGAGTACACGGATGCCTCGCGCACCCGTCGCGCGATCAGCTGCGCGTACTGCGCCCCGAAGTCGACGACGAGAACTGGACGATTGCTGTCTTGGCGCTCGTTCTGCTCGCTAATGGGATGCCTCCACCGGGGTCTGCGATGCCTTGGCAGGAACGGGATTCTCGGCGAGGAACTTCTTCACCTGCCTGGTGATGAAGTGCTCGACGATGAAGGACATGAACGGAACGACGCCACCGAGCGCGATCTGCACGAACTTGGTGAACGACATGCGCATCAGCGACCACAGCCGGAAGTCGGCGATCAGGTACAGCACGTACAGCCATCCGTGCGCGATCAGGATGCCCGTCGACACGTCGAATCCGCCGATGTTCGAGTTCTCGGGCGTATAGGCGACCAGGGAGATGAACCCCTGCCCCGGCGCGAACGCGTAGACCGAGTACCCGACCCCGTACTTCAGGATCATCTCTGCCACGAGCAGCAGCAGCATGATTCCGGTGATGTAGGCGGTCACCTGGTAGAACTTCAGCGCACCGGGGATCTTGGGGATGTCCACGAGGCGGGGCCTGGCGGAATTAGCCGACCTGAGCTGCTCGATGGTGCGCTTGAGGAGGCTCGAGCCGTCCTCGTTCGCGGGGGGATTCGGCATGCGCCTAGTCTACTTTCCGCTCGGATGCCGACTCGCTGGGAGCCGAGCCCTTCGCCGTCGCCCAAGCGGCCATCGCCGTCTCGTAGTCGGCCTCGTCGTCTTCGCGCTGCTTCTCCCAGGCATCCCGAACGACCCGGTACCAGAGGAAGATCGCGAAGCCGGCGAAGATCGCCCACTCGGCCGCGTAGAAGATGTTCAGCCAGTCGACGGTCGCCTGCTCGACGGGGCGCGGCGAGTAGATGGCGGTCAGCCCGGCAGGCGGGGTGCCGTGTTCGACGAGGTAGGAACTGTAGACGTCGGAGTCGCCGATGCCGTGCCAGCGGTTGACCAGGGCGGCCACCGACATGTCCTTCAGCTCGAACGGGTCGCCGCCGGCCTTCGGGGCCTCCGGCGCCTCTGTCGGCAGCACCCGCCCGACGAGCGTGACCGTCGTTGCGGGCTGCGCACTGAGCCGGGCGATGGCATCCTTCGCCTTCTGCTCGGTGGGAGCCCAGCCCCTTGCCACGGCGAGCTGTGCGGTCTTGCCGTCCTTATCCGTGTCGGTCGGGGTGAATCGCGCCGTCACCCAGTAGCCCGCCGTGCCGTTGTTGAGCCGGCCGACGAGCATGCCGTAGTCATCGGGGGCGAAGGTGCCCGTTGCGTGAACGAGCTGGCCGTCACCCACCGTCGTCGCGGCGCCGTTCACGCGTGCCACGTCGTTCAGCGGCTTCACCGACTCGGTCGCACGCTCCACAACGTGCCCGGACTGCACGGCACGTTCCAGCTGCCACTGGCCGAGCCACGCGAACGCTCCGGCGATGACCAGAGCGAGAAGAAGTGCGGCGATCCACTTCGGCCGCACCATCGTGCGTCCGAGCGTCTCGAAGCGCGGCGGTGTGGGTCGCACCACCTGCTGGGTGTCACCAGAGATGTCAGTTCTGCTTTCGTGTGTCGTTCGGATCTGTGCGCCCGGTCTGCCGCATCGCCTCTTCGACCACGCGGTCGATCGCGGCGCGCGTCGGCTCGTCGGGCTCGCCGGCCCCCTCACCGTCGGTCTCACCCTGGGTCGCGGCATCCACCAGCGCGGCCTCCTCGTCGAGCACGGGGTTGTGCGGCTTGGGTGGGTGCCGGCGAATGGGGTGAATCAGGGCAGTGCCGATCTTCTCAGAGTTAGCTGCGAGAACCGGGCCGAGGATGGCCATGATGAGCACATAGAGTCCGGCGAACGGCTCCAGCTTCTCGTTGAGGCCGGCCGCCAACGACAGCGTCGCAAGGATCAGGGTGAACTCGCCTCTGTTCATCAGGATGGCGGCGATGTTCAAGCCGGCCCTGGCATCCATCCTGTTGAACAGAGCTATCAGTTCGCCTGAGACGACGTTCAGCACGACAGTGAGGATGATGGCGATGAGCACGACCCAGACGACGCTGCCGAACTGGGCGATGTTCAGCGCGAGCCCGAAGTTGAGGAAGAAGAACGCGGCGAACACGTCGCGCAGCGGTATCGAGATGCGTTCGACCTTGCCCGAGAACCGCGTCGCGCCGAGCACGAGGCCGATCAGGAACGCGCCGATGGCATCCGTCACCCCGATCAGCTCGCCGAGGCCCGCGAACAACAGCGCGAGACCGAAGAACAGAATCGTGAACAGCTCGTCGTCGCGAGTTCGGAACAGCGCTGAGACCACACGGCCGCCCCAGCGCGCGATGGCGAACATCGCCACCAAGAACACTGCGGCGATCGACAGTTGCAGCACAATCGGCCAGAACTCGGTCTTGCCGCTCAGCACCACCGAAACGATGGCGAGATAGACAGCGATGAAGACGTCGCCGATCACGGTCGCGCCCAGGATGGCCGGGGTCTCCTTGTTCGCCAGCCGGCCGAGCTCGATCAGCATCTTCGTGATGATCGCGCTCGACGACGTGCCCACCATGCCGGCGATGATCAGGGCTTCGCGGGTGCCCCAGCCGACGAACTCGCCGAACAGGAAGCCGATGCCCATGTTCAGCACGATGTACGTGCCGCCGGAGATGAGCAGGCGCCCTGCGTTGCCGAAGAACTCGTCTTGGTCGAACTCCAACCCGAGGTTGAACAACAGCAGGATCAGACCGAAGACCGCGATCAGGCTGATGTCGGCCGAGTCGAAGTTGAGCGGGAAGAAGCCGGTGTGCGGGCTCGCGAGCAGGCCGACGACCATGTAGATCGGGATGGCCGGCAGCCCGATCATCTTGCCGAGCCGGCCGAGTCCGTACGCGATGACGAACAGGGCGCCGAGCACCATGAGATCGGTGGCGAGAGAGGGGTGCTCGGTCGCGGCCGTCACGAGGGGGCCGAGGCGGGCATCCGGATGTGCCGTCACGGCTGCAGAAGACGCGCCAAGACGAGCGACGTCGTCACCGAAGGAGGAAAACAAGACGGGCGCGGCGGCGACGGACACTGTCACACTCCGGGCGGCGCGTCGGCCAGGGCCGGCTTGGAGACCTCACCCGTGCGGAAGTACGTGAACGCCTTGGCGACCTTCTCGGGGGCACCGGCGACGACGAGCGTGTCGCCTGGGAACACCTTGAAGTCGGCGGCAGGCGCCGGATTCGTGGAGTCGCCGCGCACGACGGCGACGACAGTGAGCCCTACCATGCCGAGTTCGGCCGGTCGGCCGAGGCGCTGACCAGCGATGTAGTCCTCGTAGTCGACGGTGAACCAGTCGATGGAGAGGCCTGGAATCTGATCGAGAGCAGTCAGCGACTCGGTGATCTGCGTGCCACCGAGCAGCTCGGCGAGCGTGTGCGCCTCGTCTTCGCTGAGACGAAGCGAAACCTTCGTCACATTGGCCGTGTCTTCGTCATCGGAGAAGGTGATCAGGTCTGAATGCCCTGAGCGGTGAGCGATCACACCGACTTTGCCGCCGTCGTCCGTGACGAAGGTGTGCAGCACTCCCACTCCGGGAAGCTTCACCCGTCGAACGTCAACCATCGTGTGGACTCCCGTGTATATGCGTTACTGCAAGTCTAGCCAGCCCGCCGCGACCCGCAGCCTGCTGCCGCTCCGCCCACGGTGAACGCCGACTGGCGCCCGCGGCCGACGGGCGACGGCGCAGCGCGCCGACGGCCTACGGGATGTCGGGGGCCTCCAGGCGCACCCGGTCGGCGGAGGCGTCGTCGGGCTGCTCCTGCGACTCGCGCTCGGCGATGACGCGACGCAGGTAGTACGCAATCTCGCGCTCGATGCGGTCGTCGTCCCAGCCGAGTTCTCCACCCATCAGGCGCGCGGCGACCGGTGCGGCGGAGACGCCACGATCCCACGCCTCGATCGAGATGCGGGTGCGGCGCGCCAGAACGTCGTCCACGTGCAGCGCGCCCTCGTGCGATGCCGCGTACACCACCTCTGCGGCCAGATAATCGTCCGCCCCGGGCAGTGGTTCAGCCAGTTCGGGACGCTGCGCGATCAGATCGAGAACCTCTTGCGCGAGCGTGCCGTACCGGTTGAGCAGGTGCTCGACGCGCGTGACATGGATGCCCGCCCGCCGTGCGATCCGCGCCCTCTTGTTCCACGCTGCGCGGTATCCCTCAGCGCCGACGAGCGGGATCTCCGCGGTGGCGGATGCCGGAACCTTGCCGTCGAGGGCGCTCGCAGCCGCGTCGATGGCATCCTTCGCCATGACGCGGTACGTCGTCCACTTGCCGCCGGCGATCACCACGAGCCCGGGAACGGCGTGCGCGACGATGTGCTCGCGCGACAGCTTGGACGTCTCGTCGGACTCGCCGGCCAGCAACGGCCGCAGTCCAGCGTAGACGCCCTCGACATCCTCTCGCGTGAGCGGAATGCCCAGCACGGCGTTCACGTGGGACAGCAGGTAGTCGATGTCGGCCGCGGTCGCCGCCGGGTGTGATTTGGAAAGATGCCAGTCCGTGTCGGTCGTGCCGATCAGCCAGTGGCGTCCCCACGGAATGATGAACAGCACACTCTTCTCGGTGCGCAGCAGCAGTCCGGCGCCGGACTGGAATCTGTCGCGCGGCACGACGAGGTGGATACCCTTCGATGCCCGCACCTTGAATTTGCCACGTTCGCCGACCAGCGACTGCGTGTCGTCGGTCCACACGCCCGTGGCGTTCACGACCTGCTTGGCGCGGATCTCGAACAGCTCGTCCGTCTCCTTGTCGCGGGCCTGCACGCCGACGACCCGCTCACCGATCTTGAGAAATCCTTCGACGCGCACCCGGTTGGCCACGTGCGCCCCGTACTGCGCTGCGGTGCGCGCCAGAGACGCGACGTAACGCGCGTCATCCACCTGGGCGTCGTAGTAGGTGATGCCGCCGATGTACGAATCGCCGGCCAGTGACGGCGCGAGTTTGCGCACCTGGGCGCGGGAGAGGTGCCTGTGGTGCGGCACCCCAGGCGGACGCCCGCCGGTGTAGCTGAAGAGGTCGTACAGGAGCATGCCGCTCCCGATGTAGAGACGCTCGATGATGCGGCGCTTCAGCGGGTACAGAAAACGCACCGGCTTCACCAGGTGCGGCGCCAGCTGCTGCAGCAGAAGTCCGCGTTCGATGAGCGCCTCACGCACCAGCCTGAAGTCGAGCTGCTCGAGATAACGGATGCCCCCGTGCACGAGCTTCGACGAGCGGCTCGATGTGCCGGATGCCCAATCGCGCTGCTCGAGAAGTCCGACGCTCAGCCCTCTGGTGACGGCGTCGAGCGCGGAACCCGTTCCGACGATTCCGCCGCCGATGACGAGTACGTCGAGCTCCTCGGCCTGCAGCGCCGCGATTGCGTCCACTCGGGCAGCGGGGCCGAGCGTCGATGACTGCGAGATCGGTTCCTTCGCGCTCATCGTCCGACCTGATACGGCGCGACGACGACCTCGACGCGCTGGAATTCCTTGAGGTCCGAGTATCCGGTGGTGGCCATCGAGCGCCTGAGCGCTCCGACGAGATTGGCCGTACCGTCCGCGACTGTCGCAGGGCCGTACAGGATCTCTTCGAGCGTTCCTGTCTGACCGACCTCGACGCGGTGGCCGCGCGGCAGCTGCGGGTGGTGCGCCTCAGCGCCCCAGTGCCAACCGCCACCAGGGGCATCCGTGGCCCGCGCCAGAGTCGTGCCGAGCATGACGGCATCCGCTCCGCACGCCACAGCCTTGACGATGTCGCCTGACGAGCCGAGGCCGCCGTCGGCGATCACGTGCACGTAGCGTCCGCCGGACTCATCGAGGTAATCGCGGCGTGCGCCGGCGACATCGGCCACCGAGGTAGCCATCGGAGCATGGATGCCAAGGGTCGCCCTGGTCGTCGACGCCGCGCCTCCGCCGAACCCGACGAGCACGCCTGCTGCGCCCGTGCGCATCAGGTGCAGTGCGGCGGTGTAGGTGGCGGCCCCGCCGACGACGACCGGCACGTCGAGTTCGTAGATGAACTTCTTCAGGTTGAGTGGCTGCTTGTTCTTCGAGACGGGCTCGGCCGACACGGTGGTGCCGCGGATCACGAACCGGTCGACGCCCGCGTCGACCACGGTCTGGTAGAACTCCTGCGTGCGTTGCGGGG
>DASZMW010000089.1:0-2994 GCA_035551735.1 Humibacter sp.
CACCGGTGATGCGATGCAGCACCCACGACCACATGCCCTCACGACCCCGGTACAGCGTTCCCCCGGGCCGACTCTTGGTCGGCTCGAGAGTGTCTGCCGTTTCTGCTGGCACGGACAACCCTCCCTGGTCAAGTACGGTGCGCAAGCGCCTCACGTCGCGTGATCACACGCGGATTCGGCGCGCGAATCAGTCTACGTCCCGGCCACGCCACTCGCTTCCAAGGGCAACCTAACTGTCTCGATGTCGAGACAGTTTGCCGTGCTTGCCGTGCGCCGGACCCTGCCCGGCGCGCCGCTGTTTGGCGTTGGCGTCCCCCACGTGGCGCGCGCTCCGCTGTCACGTCTTGTCGTCTGCACCGCGTTGAGGCGACACGAAGCGCCAGAGGAAGTGTGTGTGGTGGCGTGCGTGCGGCGTTGACGGAGCGATGGCCGAGTACGGCATCTATCTCGACGGCGAGGACAAGCCCGAGTATCGCACGCAGGGCATCTCGCACCAGCTCGACGCGCTCGGCGACGCGCTCGAGCGTTAGCCCGCGGTTCGGCAGCCGGGCCGCGGCACGTGGTGCATGCTCGAACCATGGCTCAAGGGGATGTCTCCATCGGCGTGGCCGGAACGCTCGGCCCCGACGCGATCGCCCGCCTCGCACCGGCGGTGGAGCAGGCGGGGTTCCGCTCGCTCTGGGTCAACGACACCCCGGGTGGTGACTCCATCGCCGCACTCGAGGCCGCGGCGGATGCCACGACCAGCCTCGCCCTCGCAACCGGCGTCATCCCCGTCGATCGTCGCCACGCCGATGCGATCGTCGCCGCCGTGCAGCGCGCCGAGCTTCCCGAACACCGCGTCGTGCTCGGCATCGGAGCGGGTGCAGCCCGCCGCGGAGCGCTCGCCCTCGTCGGCGAGGCCGTCGCCGCCCTGCACGAGGGACTCGCAGCACGCGTGCTCGTCGGCGCGCTCGGGCCGAAGATGCGGCAGCTCGGCGCCCAGCACGCCGACGGCGTCCTGCTGAGCTGGCTCACCCCCGACGTGGCAACGGGGCAGGCGCAGGAGGCCCACGGACTGGCATCCGACAGCCACGTCGCGCTCTACGTGCGCACTGCGCTGGAGACCACGGCTTCGGTCAGACTCTCGGAGGAGGCCGCCAGGTACGGCGGCTATCCGGCATACGCCGCGAACTTCGCGCGGCTGGCCATCACGCCGCCGCAGACCGTGCTCGATGCGACCACGTTCGAGGCGGGCATCCGGCTCTATCGCGACGCCGTCGACGAGGTCGTGCTGCGCGTGATCGCCCCTGGCGATTCGGTCGACAACCACCTGCGCTTCATCGAGGCGGCCGCGGAACGGATCAGAGCCAGTTCCGGCGTTTGAAGACGACGTACAAGATGACGCTGGTCAGCGCCATCAGCAGGATGGCCAGCGGGTATCCGAACCACCAGTTCAGTTCCGGCATGTGTTTGAAGTTCATGCCGTAGATGCCCGCGATGAGCGTCGGACCGAACAGAATGGCCGCCCATGACGAGATCTTCTTCACCTCTTCGCCCTGCCGGTTGGCGTTCTCGGACAGGTCGGTCATGCGAGCGTTCTGCCGCTCGCTCACGAGCGTGGCGTTCACGGTGAGGATGTCGCGGAGCATCCGCCTGAAGTCATCGACACGCTCGTTGACCTGCGTGAGATGGTCAGCCACGTCGCGCAGATTGCGCTGCAGCTCCTGCGAGACGCCGTACTTCTCGCTGCCGAGTTCGAGCAGCTCGACGACGTCGCTGAGCGGATGCGTCGCCCGCTGAAAGTCGATCACCTCTGTCGACAGTTCGTAGATGCGCCGCGACACGTTCGCGTCGCCGTCGAACACCTGCTTCTCGATCTCATCGATGTCGTTGGCGAGGCCGGAGACGACCGGCGCGTAGCCGTCGACGATCGCGTCGACGATGGCATACAGGATGCTCTGCGTCCCGAGCGTGAGCAGGTCGAGATCGTGCTCCATGCGGTGCCGCACCTGCGAGAGGTCGGGCGACTCGCTGTGCCGAACGGTGATCACGAAGTTCGGCCCGACGAAGAGGTGCACCTCGCCGAACGAGACCTCCTCAGGCACGTCCAGATAGTTCGCGGCGCGCAGCACAACGAACAGCACGTCGTCGTAGCGCTCCAGCTTGGGGCGCTGGTGTGCGCTGATGGCGTCTTCGACCGCCAGCTCGTGAAGGTTGAACTCGTGGGCTAGCGAGTGCAGTTCGGTTTCGCTCGGGCGGTAGAGGCCGATCCAGGCGACACCGTCGGGCGTTTCGTGCAGCGAACGATAGGTATCGGCGAGGGTCGTCGGCGACGAGACACGTTTGCCGTTCGCGTAGACGGCGGAGTCCACGATCGTGCTGCGGGTGGGGGCCGGGTTCGCCTCGGCGGCCGAAGGCGCGACGGGCGGTGCGGCCGGCCGTGATCGCTGCATGAAGGGAAGGGGGATGACGCGGCGCCTGCGTTCGGCCATGGTTCGCCTCCGTTCAGCGGCAACGGGAGTGTTGCTGAGACGTGCGAACGTCCCGTGACACCCTAAGCCCGATCAGGACGGGCGAGACGACGCCTTCCCGAAGGGGCCGGAGGAAGGGCATCAGAGGAACGGATCAGAGGTCGAGTGCGCGCTGCAGGCGCCGGCCTGATGCCGCCCGGTGCGCGATCGCCGCCTCGTAGTGGGCGAACAGGCCGGTGCAGACATCCGACCATGAGGATTGGATGACGGCACGCCGCCCCGCCTCGCCCATGCGCCTGCGCAGTCCTCCGTCGTCGACGAGGGTCTGCACCGCGTCGCGCAGCCTGCGATCGGTGTCGATCAGAAACCCGTCGACACCGTGCGCGACGAGGTCGATCGGACCGCCGGCGTTCGGTGCGACGACCGGGATGCCGGTCGCGTGCGCCTCCTGCACCGTCTGGCCGAACGTCTCCTCGGTGCCGGTGTGCACGAAGACGTCCATCGCGGCGTAGGCCGAGGCCAGGTCGCGGCCGCCGCGTCG
>DASZMW010000090.1:0-12185 GCA_035551735.1 Humibacter sp.
AGCCGGTGCTGTTGATCGATGCGGACGGCCGGTTCGCGGAACTCCTCGGCTACGGACCCATCGACCCGCGCAGTGCCGCTGCGACGTTGCGGAACGCACCGTCGTTCCACCGAGTGATCAACGACCCGGTCGCACCGGCGAACTTGAACCTGGACCGGCGCAGCTACCGACCGACCGCAGCGCAACGACGGTGGTTGAAGATCCGATACGGACTCGTCGACGACGCCGCCCCCTACCTAGCACCCGATGCGGAGATCGACCACGCCATCGAATACCAACACGGCGGGGCCACGAACGTTGCGAACCTGCTGCCGATGAAGAAACGGCTACACCGGATCAAAACCATCACCCGCATCGAGATCGAACCGAAACCCGACGGCACCATCCGAGTCCGCACACCCACCGGCTACGACACCGACCCACCACCCTTCTAGGAGTTCGGGCGGCGACGCCTGCAGAGCAATGCTTGCCGGAGCCGAGCGCCGGTGCTGGACTGGGGATCATGAACGACGAGCAGCGCGAGCGCATGCGAGACGGCAAGGGATTCATCGCGGCCCTCGACCAGAGTGGCGGAAGTACCCCGAAAGCACTCGCCGCCTATGGCATCGGCGAAGACCGCTACCACTCGGAGGCCGAGATGTTCGATCTCGTGCACGAGATGCGCACGCGCGTGATCACGAGCCCCGCGTTCACGTCCGAGCACATCCTGGCCGCCATCCTCTTCACCCAGACGATGCGGCGGCAAATCGACGGCGTCGATACCGCCGACTACCTCTGGGAGCGCAAGCACATCGTGCCGTTCCTCAAGGTGGACGAAGGGCTGATGGATGCGGCCGACGGCGTGCAGCTGATGAAGCCGATCCCGGATCTCCCGCAGCTTCTCGACGAGGCGGTACGCAGGCGCATCTTCGGCACGAAGGCGCGTTCGGTGATCGCCGCGAACGATGCGAAGGGGATCCAAGCCATCGTCGACCAGCAGTTCGCCCTGGCGAGACAGATCGGCGACGCCGGTTTGGTGCCGATCATCGAACCCGAGATCGACATCCATGCTGCCGACAAGGCGTCCGTCGAAGAGACCTTCCGCGCGACCGTACTGGATGCACTCGACGCGCTGCCGGGCTACGAGGTGATGCTGAAGGTGACCCTGCCCGAGCGCGACGACTGGTACGCACCGTTGATCGAGCATCCGGGCGTGCTCAGGGTCGTCGCGCTCTCTGGCGGGTACAGCCGCGAAGAGGCGGATGCCCGGCTCGCACGCAACCACGGACTCATCGCGAGCTTCAGCCGCGCCCTGCTCGACGGCCTCGACGCCGGGCAGACGCAGGCTCAGTTCGATGCGACGCTGACGGAGTCCGTCGCGGAGATCTATCGGGCGTCGACGTCAGGCGGCGACGGCTGAGCCTGCCAGAGCCGCCATCCGGTGCAGGCGTTCGTCGTCGGCGCCGAGTCGGCTGACCGCGATCAGGCCTTGCGAGAACGCCACGAGGCTCGCGGCGAGCGAACTCGCGTCGATGTCGTCGCCGCCCTTCCCGTTGGACAGCCGTGAGCGCACGGCAAGTTCCATCGCGGCATTGGTGCGCGAGGCGATCGTACGGACCTCCGGATGCTCTGAGCCCAGCTCGCCGAGGCTGTTCAGCATGAGGCACCCGCGGCGCTCGGGCTGCCCTGCGCAGTCCTCCGCTATCGCGCTCAGGAAACGAGTGGCGACCTCGCGGTGGGAGCCTCCGACCGCGACCGCGGCACGAACGAGAGCGACGCGGTCCGCGCAGTAGCGCTCGAAGACCACGAGGAACAGCCCCCACTTGTTCCCGTAGGCCGCATAGATGCTGCTTGTTCCGACACCGGAGCGGCGCGCGATCTCCTGCAGTGACGTCGCCGTGTATCCGCGACTCCAGAACACCTGGGTCGCGGAAGCGATCAGCTGATCTTCATCGAATTCGCGTCGTCGAGCCATGCGCGCACCATACCAGCGGTTTCGCGGGCGTCCGTTTGGAAGCCGTTCACCTGCGAAGGGAAGGATTTCCTTGATTGTGGAATCACAATTCTATAATAATGAGGCAGAGCGATCCGGATGCGATCGGCACGACAGTGCCGTTCCGGGTGGTCATCATCCGTCACAAGGAATCATCAGCCACGAAGAAGGAGCAGCTCACATGCCGTACATCACTACTACCGATGGCACCGAGATCTACTACACCGACCAGGGGACGGGGCAGCCGATCGTGTTGAGTCACGGTTGGCCGCTGAGCTCCGACGCGTGGCAGGTGGAGTTGAAGCTGTTCGCGGATGCCGGCTACCGCACCATCGCCCACGACCGTCGCGGCCACGGGCGTTCGTCGAAGACCTACACGGGCAACGACATGACCACATACGCGAAGGATCTGTCCGAACTCATCGAGCACCTCGACCTCCACGATGTGGTTTTGGTGGGCCACTCCACGGGAGGCGGCGAGGTCGTGCGGTATGCCGCGCAGTTCGCGAACGGTCGTGTCGCGAAGGTGGTCACGGCGGGTGCGGTACCGCCGATCATGGTGAAGTCGGACTCGAATCCGGAGGGCACACCGATCGAGGCGTTCGACGGCATCCGAGAGGGCGTTCTGAAGGACCGTTCGCAGTTCTATCAGGACCTCGCCCTGCCGTTCTACGGCGGCAACCGTGAGAATTCGGGGTTGTCGAAGGGTCTCATCGACGACTTCTGGCGTCAGGGCATGCTGGTGAACCTAGCCGCGGCATACGACTGCGTGAAGGCGTTCAGCGAGACCGATCAGACCGAGGACCTGAAGGCGATCGACGTGCCGATCTTCATCGCGCAGGGCGACGACGACCAGATCGTGCCGATCGTGGCTGCTGCGGAGAAGTCGATCAAGCTCGTCAAGGACGGCACGCTCAAGGTCTACCCGGGTGCTTCGCACGGAATCTGGGGCGCGTACCAGGAGGAGCTCGACAAGGACATCCTCGAGTTCATCAAGAAGTAGCGCGCGCGATTCGGCCCCGCTGACCACGTGGTTCGCGGGGCCGAGCCGTCGGCGCTGGCCGTTTCCCGGCGCGGTATGAGATCGTCGAGTGCGGCGGCGGATGCCGGTGGCCGCGCGGAAGGAGCAGCGCGGTGGCGCAAGACGCGGAAGTAAAGGGCGATCGGATGCACGCGGTCTCGACTGAAACCGAAGTGCTGGTCGATCAGGTGCTCGAGTACGCGAGGCAGCGCATCCTCTCCGTCGATACGCCGCTCGACAAGACCTACACCCAGCAGGAGCTCGAGCAGCTGGCTGGACGCTCCGTTCTGGAGCAAGGGATCGGCGCGGAACGGGCGCTCGCCGTGTTCGCGGATGTTCTCGCCCCCGCCTGCATCACCACCGACCACCCGAACTATCTCGCGTTCATCCCGACGGCGCCCACGAAGGCAGCGACCGCGTTCGACCTGGTGGTCTCTGCCAGCGCCGTCTACGGCGGGTCGTGGCTGGAGGGATCCGGCGCGGTCTACGCCGAAAACGAGGTGCTGTCGTTCCTGGCAGCGGAGTTCGGCCTGCCGGCGAGTGCCGGCGGGGTCTTCGTGCAGGGCGGGACGCTGGGCAACCTCTCCGCCCTGGTCGCAGCGCGCGAGAACGCACGTGCACAGCGAGGAAGCCCGACGACCCGGTGGGCGGTCGTGTGCAGCGCGGAGGCGCACTCCTCCATCGCGTCGGCTGCCCGCGTGATGGATGTCGAGGTCATCCCGGTGGACGCCGGCGAGAGCGGCGTGCTCACCGGCGACGCCGTGCGACCCGTGCTGCAGAGTCGCGGCGGTGACGTCTTCGCCGTCGTCGCGACGGCCGGGTCGACGAACTTCGGCATCGTCGACGACCTGGCGTCGATCGCGGCGCTGAAGCAGGAGCATCCGTTCTGGTTGCACGTAGACGGCGCGTACGGGCTGGCCGGCATGCTGTCTCAGCAGGCGCGGCCGCTGTTCGCCGGCGTGGAAGAGGCCGACTCGGTGATCGTGGACCCGCACAAGTGGCTGTTCGCTCCCTTCGACGCCTGCGCGCTGATCTACCGCGACCCCGAAGCTGGGCGCCGCGCGCACACCCAGCACGCCGAATACCTCGACACCCTCACAGAGGCGACCGAGTGGAGTCCCTCCGACTACGCGGTGCACCTCACCCGCCGTGCCAGAGGGCTGCCGCTCTGGTTCTCACTCGCCACGCACGGCGCCGCAGCGTATCGGGACGCCGTGACGACGTCGCTGCAGCTCGCCCGGCGCATCGCGGCCGAGATCGAGTCCCGCGAGGGCTTCCGCCTTGTGCGCAAGCCCCAGCTCTCGGTCGTGGTCTACGAGCGAGACGGCTGGACGAAGGAGCACTACGCAGCCTGGTCGGCGCGTCTGCTCGAGGAGCAGCGCGCGTTCGTCACGCCCAGCTCGCACGCCGGAAGGCCGAACACGCGGTTCGCGCTGCTGAACCCGCGCACCACGTTCGAGTCGCTGGTGGGCATCCTCGACTCGATGGAGTGAGGAATGCGCGGCGGGTCGCACGCGTTGCCCTGATCGCCGGCGGTGACCGACGCCATATTGCGTCATGCGATTTCTCCCCCTGTTCGCGCCGGCAGAAACTGGAACCTATGCGAAGAATCACCATCGCGGCCGCGACCATCGTGGCAGCCGCACTCGTTCTGACCGGTTGCTCAGCCCCGAGCTCGAAATCCACGACGCAGACCGGCGGAACCCTCACGATCCTGACTCCGTCGACCACCGTGTCCCTCGACCCGGCTTCCAGCCAGAACCTGGCGACGACGACCCTCGGACTGCTCGACCGCCGACTGACCACGTGGGAGGTGCAGCCGGGTAAGGATGCCAAGGTTGTTCCCGACCTGGCGACCAACACGGGCGTCGTGAGCGACGGCGGCAAGACCTGGACGTACACGCTCAAATCGGGCGTCAAGTTCTCCGACGGCAAGACGATCACCAGCGAAGACGTCAAGTACGGCGTCGAGCGCTCGTTCAGCAACCAGCTCCAGGGCGGCCTGAGCTACCACAAGACGCTGCTCGTCGGCGGCAGCACTTACGAAGGCCCGTTCACCGGCAAGGACCTGCCGTCCATCTCCACGCCGGATGACAAGACCATCGTCTTCCACCTCGACAAGTCGTTCGGCGACTGGCCGTGGATCGCGTCGATGCCGGCGTTCACCCCCGTCGAGAAGGCCAACGGCAACCCCGCGACGTACGCGAAGGCACCGATCACTTCCGGTCCGTACAAGGTGGAGTCCATCAAGGACGGCACGTCGCTGACCCTGGTGCGCAACAAGTACTGGAGCGCGAAGACCGACTCGGTCCGCACCGCCACCGCCGACAAGGTGGTGTTCCAAGAGAGCCAGAACCAGACCACAGCGGTGCAGAACCTGATCAACGACACCGGCGCGTACAAAGATGCCTTCGGCGCGCAGTACCTCGGGGCATCCGATCTGGCATCCGTGAACGCCAACTCGACCGCGAAGCAGCGCGTCGCGACCTCGTCAGCCGGCCCGATCCAGTACCTCTCGCTCAACACGCAGCGTGGTGAGCTCAAGAACCTGCAGGTTCGCCAGGCGATCGAGTACGCCGTCGACAAGAAGTCGTACCTCGTGGCTTCCGGCGGCTCGCAGGCGGGCACGCTCGCCTCCACGCTGATCACGCCCGGCATCGCCGGCCGCGTCGATTACAACCTGTACAAGGCGCCGTCGACCGGAGACGTGAGCAAGGCGAAGAGCCTGCTCGCGAAGGCCGGAGTCACTTCGCTGAACCTCACGTTGCTCACGCAGAACGACACAGCGTCGACCGCTCAGGCGCAGGCCATTCAGGAGGGTCTGAAGCGCGTGGGCATCACCGTCACGCTGAAGCCCGAAGACGCCGACTCGTTCTACACCGATGTCGCCGTCAGCAACCCGACGTTCGATCTGGCGATGATGAGCTGGCAGCCGGACTTCCCGTCGCCGAACGCGAACATCTCGCCGCTGTTCGACTCGAGCCAGATCGGCAACGGCAACTACAACGTGTCGCAGTACTCGAGCCCGGCCGTCGACACCGCGATCGCCGCGGCACAGGCCGAGGTCGACCAGAAGAAGGCGCAGTCCGACTGGGCCGCGATCGACAAGCAGATCATGGCGGATGCCCCGGTCGTGCCGCTCATCTACGCCAAGCAGTCCTTCCTGCACGGCTCGGGCGTCGGCAACTTCTTCATCCCGTCGTTCCCGGCGTACCCGGACTACATGACGCTGACATTGAGCAAGTGACGTCCGTGCGGCCGTGAGACTACGAGTTCTCGCCGAGGCTTCGGTTCTCGGCAGAAGCATCAGCGCAAACTCATAGTCTCGCGGCGGGAGGCGGCGGCGCCGGCGGTGGCGGCGCCGGCGGCGAGAGAGAAGTGCACGACAGGTGACAACAGCGATACGGCATCCGAGCCACGGAACGGCGGGCGGACGAGGCGACCCCGTGCTTCAGGTGAGCGATCTGAGCATCTCGTTCTCCAGCGGCAAGGGTGGTGAAGCCGACCGGGTCGTCGACCGGGTCGGCTTCACCCTGTACTCCGGCCAGGTGCTCGCCCGCGTCGGAGAGTCGGGTTCTGGCAAGTCGGTGACCGCGATGAGCGTGCTCGGCCTTCTGCCGGACTCGGCCACCGTGACCGGCGGCATCCAGTTGAACGGAAACGAGCTCGTCGGAGCGCCGGGCGCCGAGTTGCGCCGCGTGCGGGGCGGACTCATCGGCACCGTCTTCCAAGAGCCGATGAGCGCATTCGATCCGGTGTTCCCGATCGGCCGCCAGATCGCCGAGGCGATCAACGTGCACCGGCCGATCCGCGCCAGAGCCGAGTTGCGTGCCCGCGTCGCGGAGCTGCTGGCCACTGTCGGGCTGTCGGATCCCCGTCGCATCGCCGCGTCGTACCCGCACGAGCTTTCCGGCGGGCAGCTGCAGCGGGCGATGATCGCGATGGCGATCAGCTGCGACCCTGTCGCGATCATCGCCGACGAGCCGACGACTGCACTGGATGTCACGGTGCAGGCCGGCATCCTCGACCTGCTGCGCTCGCTGCGGGACACCAGAGACACGGCCATCCTGCTCATCACGCACGACATGGGCGTCGTAGCAGACCTCGCGGACGATGTGCTCGTGATGCGTGCCGGCGAGGTCGTCGAGCGCGGCCGGGTCGAGTCGGTCTTCGCCGCGCCGACGTCGGACTACACGAAGCGGCTCCTGGCCGCCGTGCCGACACTCGCCGAACTCGACGTCGCCACCGTCACGGAGGCGACCCCCGTCGTCGCAGCCGGGATGGAGGTCGAGCCGGATGCCGCCGATGGCTCCGCCGACAATGCAGCAGATGACGCGGCCGTGCTTGCGAACGCGTCCGTCGTCTTCCACCGCCGCGGTGTCGCCGTTCGCGCCGTCGATGGCGTGAGCTTCGAGATCGGGCGAAGCGAGGTCGTCGGCCTCGTCGGCGAGTCCGGATCGGGAAAGTCCACGATCGGGCGCGCCCTCGCCGGGCTCGTGCCGATCGCCGACGGACGTGCGACGGTCGCCGGCGTGCAGCTCGCGGGAGCGTCACGACGGCTGAGGCGCGAGATCCGCAGCCGCATCGGGTACGTCTTCCAAGACCCGGCATCGTCGCTCAACCCGCGCAACCGAGTCGGCGACAGCATCGCGGAACCGCTCGTGCTGCACACCAAGATGTCCCGCGTCGAGCGCGCCGACCGGGTGAGCGACCTGCTGCGGCAGGTCAGCCTGCCGCTCGACTTCGCCGAACGGTATCCGCACGAGCTCTCCGGTGGGCAGCGCCAGCGCGTCGCCATCGCGCGCGCCCTCGCCTTGGAGCCGAGACTGCTCATCGCAGACGAGCCGACGAGTGCGCTGGATGTCTCGGTGCAGGCATCCGTGCTCGACCTGCTCCAGGAACTCCAGCGCCGACTGGGCTTCGCGTGTCTGTTCATCAGCCACGATCTGGCCGTCGTGCGTCGTCTCGCCGATTCGGTCGTCGTGCTGCGCGATGGACGCGTCGTCGAGCGGGGAGATGCGGCGAGCGTGCTCGCGGCGCCGTCCGACCCGTACACGAAACGGCTGCTCGCCGCAGCTCCCGTCGCCGACCCCGAGGCGCAGACCGCACGGCGTGAAGCGTGGCGGTTGCTCGAGGAGACCGCATGAACGTCTGGAACCACCTGCGCAGAGATCCGTGGGCACTGGCGGGCATCATCGTGGTGCTCGCGTTCGTGCTGGCCGCGATCTTCGCCCCGCTGATCACCGGCATCAACGGGCAGAACCCGTACTCGTACCATCTGGGGGCCCTCGACTCGAACGGTTCGCCGAAGGGCTTCGGTGGCGGCATCTCGTGGCAGCACTGGTTCGGCGTCGAACCGCTCACCGGCCGCGACCTGTTCTCGATCGTCGTCTACGGCGGACGGGTGTCGATCACGGTCGGAGTGCTCGCCACCGTGATCGCCGTCGCGCTCGGCGTGCTGGTCGGCATCACCGCGGGTTACTTCGGCGGCTGGTATGACCGCATCGCGAGCAGGGTGGTCGACGTGATGCTCGGCTTCCCGAGCCTGATCTTCATGATCTCGCTCACCGCTATCGTGGCGGCCAGTTTTCCGCGACCGGTGCTCATGGTGCTGATCATCGGATTCTTCGGCTGGCCCGCCGTGGCCCGCGTGGTGCGCGGCCAGGTGCTGTCGTTGCGTCAGCGCACGTACGTCGTGGCGTCGCAGGCGATGGGCGCAGGCTCGGCGCACGTGCTCTGGCGCCAGCTTCTGCCGAACGTGGGGTCGACGATCATCGTCTACGCGACCATCCTGATCCCCGCCATGATCGGTACGGAGGCTGCGCTGTCGTTCCTCGGCGTCGGGGTGCCCCCGCCCACGCCGTCGTGGGGCCGCACGATCGGCAACGCTGTTGCCTGGTTCTCGACCGACCCCGCCTACCTGCTGTTCCCTGGAGGCGCGCTCTTCTTCATCACGCTCGCGTTCAACGCGTTCGGCGACGGGCTGCGGGATGCCCTCGACCCGCGCGTGAACCGCCGCCGGTCACGCAGACTGCGGGCCACGACGACGACGGAGGCAGCGACCACGACAGAGGCAGCGACGACGACGGAGGTGGCCGGCTGATGCGCATCGCCCGTTACATTGCGTTCCGGCTGCTCGGTGTGGTCATCGTGCTGCTGGTGGTCACGGCGATCACGTACGTGATCTTCTATCTGCTGCCCGCCAACCCGGCGCAGCTCTCCTGCGGCAAGCCCTGCACACCAGAGAACCTCGTGCGTGCGAAGGAGTATCTCGGGCTCAACCTGCCGTGGTACGGCCAGCTCTGGGAATTCCTCAAGGGCATCGTCGTGGGCCGCACGTTCGGTGCCGGCACCGGCACGATCGTCTGTTCGGCGCCCTGCCTCGGCTACTCGTTCCAGTTGAGCACCCCCGTGACCGAGCTCATCCTGACCCACTTCCCGGTCACCGCGTCGATCGCCGTGGGAGCTGCCGTTCTGTGGCTCATCACGGGTGTGGTCGGCGGCACGATCGCGGCGGTGCGTCGTGGCAAGGGCGCTGACAAGGCCATCATGACGGTGGCGATCGCCGGCGTCTCCGCTCCCGCCTATCTGGTGGGGATGCTCCTGATCCTGCTGTTCGGGTTCAGGCTCGGCTGGCTGCCTACCGGCGGCTATGAACCGCTGACGGAGGACCCGGTCGGGTGGTTCCTGCACCTGATCCTGCCGTGGTGCGCCCTCGCGTTCATCAGCGCGGCGGTCTACGCCCGCCTGACACGCGGCGAGCTGCTCGAGCAGTTCGGGCAGGACTACGTGCGTACCGCGAGGGCGAAGGGGCTGACCGAACGTGTCGTCGTCGTGCGGCACGGCCTGCGCAACGCGCTGATCCCGGTCGTCACGATCTTCGGCCTCGACCTCGGCACGCTGCTCGGTGGCGCGGTGATCACGGAACGGGTGTTCTCGATGCAGGGGATCGGCTCGCTGCTGATCACCTCGATCGGAACGCTGGACCTGCAGGTCGTGGTCGGAGTGACGCTGTTCTCGGCCATCCTCATCGCTGTCGCGAACGTGATCGTCGACATCGTCTACGGCATCATCGACCCGCGGGTCCGGGCGGCCTGACGGCGCGTCAGGCGCCGCGCGATGACGAGCATGTAGACGCCGTAGGCGGTCGTTCCGTTGGCCGCGGCCAGTGCGACGATGGTCCACACCGTGTCCCTCGGCGTTGAGGTGAACAACAGCAGCGCGATCCCGAGCAGCGCGAAGAGGATCGTCCAGGTCGCGATGTAGTAGTCGATCGTGCGCTCGAACACTCGCGCGAGCGGAATGAAGTGAGCTCCGACGATCAGTGCGATCACGGGGTTCAGGTAGTCGGAGTTGCCGGTCGCGCTCAGGATGCCGCCTGCCGCCCCGATCAGCACGAATTCGATGCCGAAGATGATGCCGAACTGTCTGCCGATGCTGGTGGTTTGCCCGATGCGCTCATCTGTATCGATGGCCGGCGCGCGGCGAGCGGAGCCGAACACGCGAACGGCAACGACGACGAAGACGATGGCGAACACGGCGTACGCCGCGAAGATCGGCGTCGCGATCGCAGGCGTCACGGTCCCGAAAAGCCAGGATGCCCAGAGAAGCGTGAAGAACGCCATCAGCAGCAGGCCCCCCGCGACCCCGACGTACGCGACGCGAGGGATGGCGTCTGCGGCGGGTGTGGCTGGGGCATTCTGGCTGGGCATCGGTGGTCCTTTCGACGGGCTTACGGCATCTGAGACCATCATGTTCGGCCGACCGAGACGCTGCGCGTGCCGCTCGTCACGGGGCGCCGGTGACATCTGTCACGGGTGTCGGCGCAGCCCGGCACTGCAAGACTGTCGACATGACAGTGTCGGCCAACGTCTCCTGGGTTCTCGACGACATCACGATGGAGGGAACCGTCGTGCGACCGGACGGCAACGGACCGTTCCCTGCGGTCGTGCTGGTGGCAGGGAGCGGACCGACCGATCGCGACTGGTGCTCGCCGATGCTGCCTGGGTCCAACGGCAGCGGACGGCTCTTCGCCGAAGCGTTCGCGAACGTGGGCATCGCGTCGCTGCGCTACGACAAGCGGGCATCCGGCGCGCACGTCATGGAGAACCTCCCGAAGCTGATCGGCACGATGAGCATGGCCTCGCACCTCGACGAGCTGGTCGCCGCTGTCGATGCGCTCGCGGCGCAGGAGTTCGTGGACGCGACACGCATCGTGGGGCTCGGCAACAGCGAGGGCACTCTGCACGTTCTGCACTACACGACGAGTGATCAGAGAGTGCCGTTCGTCGGCCTCGTGCTCGCGGCACCGCCCGGACGGCCGATCCGGGACGTGCTGCTGGCGCAGCTCGCGCTGCAGGCATCCCGGCTGCCTGGCGGCGCGGAGCTGATGCCCAAGATCGAGGAGGCGGCAGCGAGATATGCGGCCGGCGACTCGATGGATCCGGACCCGGCACTGCCCGAGAGCGTGCGCCTGGTGCTCTCGAGCTTCGAGGCTCCTGCGAACCTGCCGTTCGCGCGCGAGCTCTGGGTCGAGTCCGCCGTCGACACGATCGCGCGGGTGGGCATCCCGACGCTCGTGCTCATCGGCGGAAACGACGTGCAGATCGACCAGCATGCGGATGGTGATCCTTTGCAGCAGGCCGCCGCGGGGAACGCAGACGTGACGTTCGCGTTCCCTGCGCACGCGAACCACGTGTTCAAGGAAGACAGTCGCACGCCGCAGGAGGTCGCCGCATCACCCGGCAACGGCTACAACGAGCCGGGAACGAGGCTCGACCCCGAGAGCGTGACGATCGTCCTGGACTGGCTGGCGGGGGTCTTCGGTAGTGCGCGCGTCGGACGCTAGAGCCGTGGCGTGCGGGGTGGCTCGGTGCGGCGCTCACCTGTCGCCTCGAACGCGGCGGCGAGCGTGAGCAGGGCCGTGTCGTCGTAGGCGCGACCGGCGAAGGTGAGGCCGACGGGCATCCCGATGTCGGCCATGGTGCCCATCGGAACCGTCACCGTCGGGATGCCGAGGTGTCGCGGCACGAGGTTGCCGTTGGCCACCCACACGCCGTTACGCCAGCCGAGGTCGGCCGATGCAGGGTTCACGTCCATGTCCGCAGGTCCCACGTCGGCGACGGCGGGGAACACCACGGCGTCGAGGCCGAGCCAGTCCATCCACTCCTCGAGGTCGACGCGTCGCGTCTC
>DASZMW010000091.1:0-8182 GCA_035551735.1 Humibacter sp.
TCTTTGTACGTCTACGTGCACGACACGGAAGACCTTCACGCGCAGCTCCTCGACGCGCTGCTGGGGCGCATGGCTCCCGTATCAAGCAGAGGCCCGTGGAGAAAGCGGCTGCACGCGATTCTGTCCGGCTATGCGGTCGTGCTCTTCGCCTATCCCGAGATCGCGCGGATGACGGTGACCACGCATCCGTCCGGGCCCCACTACGCGTCGCTCGTCGAGACGATTCTGGGGCTCCTGAGCGAATCGGGCGCGTCGGACGAGGTGGCGGCATGGGGCGTCGACCTGCTGCTGGCATCCGTGACCGCGACCGCCGTCGAGCACGGCTCGGGGCAACCGCACGGCGAAGGCACCGAAGCGCTCGCTGCGGTGGCGGCGAACATCGCCGCGCTGTCGGAGGAGCGTTATCCGCGGACAGTGCGCCTGGCGAACCAGATGCTCTCCGGCACGGCCGAGGAGCGGTTCGAGTGGGGAATGGACGTGCTGATCAACGGCATCCTGAACACCCCGCGTCCGTCGTCCTCGAGCGGCTGAGCCCGGGATCACGCAGCGGGCGAGCCGACCCTAGAGAACCTGCTTCAGCATCCACGCCCACGTCGGCCGGAACGTCATCGTGCCGTTCGTCGTGCGCGGGCCGTCGTCGTCGACGGAGCGTCCGTGGGTCTCCAGCGGGTTGCCGATGTCGAGGGAACTCAGCATCACGTGGCTCCCCGTCGGCACGGCGCTCGCCGTCGTTGGATCGGGATCGCCCATGTGCAACCTGCGCCACGACCCGGTGATGCGCGTGAAGTAGATGTCGTGCACGTCGTCGAATCCGTACATCCGGCTCGGCGGCGTCTTGCCAGGGGCATCCATCCACGCGGCCGAGATGTCGCCGTACGTTTCAACGGGCGAGGAGAACATCAGCACGCCGCGCAGCTTGTGCAGGTGCGAGATGTAGGCCGACTCGCCACCGCCTTGCGAGTGGCCCGCGAACACCACGTTCTTCCACACCGGATGCCCGTCGACCATGTACCGGCCCCAGTCGCCCTCCGGATCGAGGGTCTGCAGGTAGTCGATTGCCGCCGTGAATCTGCGCAGAATCGAGTTGGCCGCGCCGACGCGACTGAAGCGGGACGGATCCTCGCCGTTCAGCCGGTTCTGCTGCAATTGCGTGTAGCAACGCGGATCGCTGCGACAGGTTCGAGTGACGGACATGCCAGTGTTCCAGTAGTCGAGACCGAGCACGCTGTAGCCGACGGAGACGGCAGAGGCCAGGAACTCGCGATAGTTCTCGGGCACTTCGCCGGTTGCAGGCAGGAAGATCAGCAGCGGGGCGCGGCCCGCCGCGTGCTGCGCCACTTCCTGTGCGTTCGGGTCACTGATGCGCTGCTCGAGATAGGGCAGCTTGAAGCTCAGGACAGGGCCGTCCGTCGTGGGAAGCGAGCGCGACTGTCGGGCATCCCTTCCGGGAGCGGCAGCGAGCGCCGGGCCGGCGGGAAGCGCGGCGACGCACACGGCCACCGCGGCGATGGCGGCGGCGATGAACGAAACTCTGCGCGCCCGCACATGGCCAACGGTACCAAGCGTCACGGAAGGAACCCCGGCGATCCTGCCCTTGCGCGCTCTGGATGGTCGATAGACTTGCGCACTGAAGAGAGCGGAGGAGTCGTGGCGCGTATCTCGGCCGACGAGCAGGAACTGCCGGGCTTCGGCGACGTCGCGCTCGGCGAACTGGGACCCACCGGACGACCGCTGCGCGAGTTTCCTGTGCCTTCCGAGCTCAGCTCTCACGGACCGGCTCGCGTCATCGCACTGTGCAACCAAAAGGGCGGCGTGGGCAAGACCACGTCGAGCATCAATCTCGGTGCGGCCCTTGCCGAATACGGCAGGCGTGTTCTCGCGGTCGATTTCGACCCGCAGGGCGCCCTTTCTGCGGGGCTCGGCGTGCAGACGCACGACGTGCTCACCATCTACGATCTCTTGCTTTCGAGTGCGCACGAGCCGAGCGAGGCCATCCAGCACACGGCGACGCCGGGGCTCGACGTCATCCCGGCGAACATCGACCTGTCGGCAGCCGAGGTGCATCTCGTCAACGAGGTGGCGCGCGAGCAGGCTCTGGCACGCGTGCTGCGCAAGGTGAGCGCCGATTACGACGTCGTGCTCATCGACTGCCAGCCGTCGCTGGGCATCCTGACCGTCAACGCTCTCACCGCCAGTCACGGCGTGCTCATCCCACTGGAGTGCGAGTACTTCGCGCTGCGCGGTGTCGCCCTGCTGATCGAGACGATCGACAAAGTGCGCGAGCGACTGAATCCCGCGCTCGAGCTCGACGGCATCCTCGCGACCATGTACGACGCACGAACCCTGCACTCTCGCGAGGTACTCGAGCGGGTCGTCGACGCGTTCAGCGACGACGTGCTCGAGACCGTGATCACGCGCACCGTGAAATTTCCGGATGCGACCGTCGCGGCGACCCCGATCACCCAGTTCGCGCCCGAGCACCAGGCGGCCGACGCCTATCGTCAGCTGGCGCGGGAACTGGTTTTCCGTGGCGCCGTCGCCTGAGGACGACGCGCAGGATGCCGTCGGCGGTTCGCTGGATTCCGATGGCGTCGCGCCGTCGTTCCGTGTCGCACTCGAGGTGTTCGAGGGGCCGTTCGACCTGCTTCTCTCGCTCATCGGCAGGCACGAGCTCGATATCACCGAGGTGGCGCTCAGCCGCGTCACCGACGAATTCATCGCCTACCTGAAGGGCATCGACACCGCTGACGAGCTGGACCAGGCGACCGAGTTCCTCGTCGTCGCCGCGACCCTCCTCGATCTGAAGGTTGCAGGGCTGCTGCCGCAGGGTGAGCTCGTTGACGCTGAAGACGTCGCGCTCCTCGAGGCGCGCGACCTGCTCTTCGCCCGCCTGCTGCAGTACCGGGCGTTCAAAGAGGCATCCACCTGGTTCGGCGGCCGGCTGGACGCGGAGGGCGTACGGCATCCGCGCATCGTGCGCCTTGAGGAGAAGTACCGCTCGCGCGCTCCCGAACTCGCCTGGACGCTCAGCGCCGACGACTTCGCGGCCATCGCCGAGCTGGCGTTCACACCCAAGACGATTCCGATCGTCGAACTCGACCACTTGCACGCGCCGCTGGTGAGCGTGCGCGAACAGGCCGCGCTGGTGGTCTCCCAGTTGCGCAGGGGAACCCCGTTCACGTTCAGGGAGTTGATCTCCGGCGCCGACCGCAAGGGCGTGATCGTTGCGCGATTCGTGGCCGTGCTCGAGCTGTACCGGTTCGCCGCCGTCGCTTTCGAACAGCTCGAGCCGCTCGGCGAACTGACCATCAGATGGGTCGCGGATGCCTGGTCCGACGAGAATCTCGCCAATCTGGGAGCCGATTATGGATGATCGCAATACCGACGAGCCGCAGCCTTCCGAGCAGGAGGCATCGGCCTCCGACGTAGGGGAGTCGTTCGCGCTCGAGACGCCTGCCGAGCCGGAGCGGGCCCAGCGGCATCCGCTCGACGTTCCGCGTGCCATCGAGGCTGTGCTGATGGTCGCGGACGATCCGCTGTCGCTCGTGACGCTCGCGACCGCCGTCGGCGCGCCGATGGCCGCGGTGCGGCAGGCCATCGACGGACTGGTCGCCGATTACGACGGTGAGGACGGCGGCCAGCGTCGTGGCTTCGAGCTGCGCGAGGTCGGCGGCGGATGGCGGCTCTACGTGCGCGACGGATTCGACGACCTGGTAGCAGAGTTCGTGAACCAGCAGACGCCGACGAGGCTCTCGCAGGCGGCGCTCGAAACCCTGGCCGTGATCGCGTACCGGCAACCGATAACGCGCGGTGCGATCGCGTCGATCAGGGCGGTCAACGTGGATTCGGTCGTGCGAACATTGCTCTCGCGCGGGCTCATCACGGAGCAATTCACTGATGCGGAGACCGGCGCCATCAATTATGGAACGACCGATCTGCTGTTGCAGCAGCTCGGAATCAATTCGATCGAGGAGCTTCCGCTGATCTCTCCGCTTCTGGCAGACGGTACTGACGGGTTCGACGACGATGTGCGCTGATCAGGTGACGGGCGGCTCCGAGTCGGGCGAACGCGAGACGGGCGAACGCCTGCAGAAGGTGATGGCGGCGGCGGGAGTGGCATCCCGTCGGGTGAGCGAGGAGCTCATCGTCGCGGGCCGCGTGAAGGTTAACGGCACGGTGGTCACCACGCTCGGACGCCGTATCGACCCCGAGAACGATGTGCTCGAGGTGGACGACAGCGTCGTGCAACTGGACGCCTCGAAGCAGTACGTGATGCTCAACAAACCGACCGGCGTCGTCAGTTCGATGCACGACGACCGTGGCCGGCCCGACCTGCAGAGCTTCGCCGAACAGTACGAGGAGCGTCTGTTCAACGTGGGGCGCCTGGACTTCGACACCAGCGGGCTGCTGCTGCTCACGAACGACGGTGCGACGGCGAACGTGCTCGCGCACCCGTCGTTCGGCGTGACCAAGACGTACATCGCGACAGTGCGGGGGAGCGTCATGCCCGGCACTCTGCAGCGCCTCACTCGGGGCATCCAGCTCGAAGACGGACCGATCCAGGCAGACAGGGCGAAACTGGTGCAGGCATCAGGGGGCTCGAGCATCGTCGAGGTCACACTGCACTCAGGGCGCAACCGAATCGTGCGGCGCATGCTCGAGGAGGTGGGGCATCCGGTGACCGCATTAGTGCGCAGGCAATTCGGCCCGCTGCACCTGGGAACCCTGAAGTCGGGGGCGACCAGGGAGTTGACTAAAATCGAACTCGGCCAGGTGCTCACTCTTGCCAAGCCGAAATCGGAGCGAACGTGAATCAGAACCCCGCCGCGCGCGTCGGCGGCAGCGTCCGCGTCGTGGGAGCCGGCCTGCTGGGCGCGTCGATCGGGCTGGGCCTGCGCGCACGCGGCGTTGACGTGATCCTTGCTGACGCTTCGCGCGCCGGTCTGCACCTCGCTGTCGATTACGGCGCAGGGCGTATCGCGAGTGAGGGCGACGATCCGCAGCTGATCGTGGTGGCGGTGCCGCCGGATGCCACGGCATCCGTCGTCGCCTCCGAGCTCGTCGCCTATCCGAATGCGACGGTGACGGATGTCGCGAGCGTGAAGGTCGCGCCCCTCGCCGAACTCGAGGAGCTCGGCGCCGAGCTGAGCGCGGCCGACCTTGCCCGCTACGTCGGCTCGCACCCGCTCGCCGGACGCGAGCGCGGAGGTGCCATCTCGGCACGCGCTGACCTCTTCATCGGCCGTCCGTGGGTGGTGTGCCCGAGGCCGGGACTCTCGCGGGAGCGCGTCGGTCTCGTGGAGCACCTGATCCTCGACCTCGAGGCGACGCCGATCACGCTGTCGGCCGATGCCCACGACGCCGCCGTCGCGCTGGTCTCGCACGCCCCGCAGGTGGTGGCATCGCTGATGGCAAAGCGGCTCGACGGTGCTCCGGCCTCTGCGCTCGGCCTTGCCGGCCAGGGCGTGCGCGACGTCACACGCATCGCGTCGGGCGACCCCGAGCTCTGGGTGCAGATCCTCTCTGCGAACGCACCGGCGGTTGTTGAGATTCTGCGGGCGTTCCGCGACGACCTCGACCACGTGCTGGTGGCACTCGGCGATGTGTCGGCATCCGGGGCTCGGCGCACCATTGCACAGGAGCTCGCCGACGGGAACGCCGGAGTGGCCGGTCTGCCGGGCAAGCATGGACAGGACCGCCGCTTCGCGAGCGTGATCGTCATGGTCGACGATGCTCCAGGCGAGCTCGGTCGGCTCTTCAGCGAGCTCGGCGAGATCGGTGTGAACATCGAAGATTTGAGGCTCGAGCATTCGCCGGGCGCGCAGGTGGGTCTCGCCGAGATCGCCGTTCTTCCCGAAGTGAAGACCCGTGCGATGGACGACCTGTCCGCTCGCGGATGGAGGATCGCAGGATGACCAACGATTCGTTGTCACGCACGACGCCCTTCGTCGTCGCTGTCGACGGCCCGGCGGGGAGCGGCAAGTCCAGCGTGAGCAAGGCGGTGGCGGCTCGGCTCGGCTTCGCATTCCTCGACACCGGTGCCGCGTATCGCGCACTGACGTGGTTCGCGACGCAGCGCGCCATCGACGTGACGGATTCCGCTGCGGTCGTCGATGCGATCGCCGACTTCGACTACCGCGTCGACACCGAGCCGAACAGCCAGCGCGTGCTGGTCGGCGAGACCGATGTGACGACCGCGATTCGCGACCCGGAGGTTTCGGCGCGGGTGAGTGCTGTCGCACGTGTGCCAGAGGTGCGGCTGAGGTTGAACGAACTGTTCCGAAGCATCCTCACGGGCACGGACCACGACGGCATCGTGGCAGAGGGCCGCGACATCACCACGGTCGTGGTTCCTGACGCGCCAGCGCGCATCCTGCTCACCGCCGACCCCCAGGTGCGCGCCGCGCGCCGTGCTGGGGAGTTGGGCGGTCATTCCGCGGCGGAGGTGGCGTCGCAGTTGCATGCGCGTGACCGCGCCGATTCCCAAGTGGTGGACTTCATGACGGCGGCGCCAGGCGTCACGACCGTGGACTCCACCGAGCTCGACTTCGAGCAGACCGTCGACGCAGTGATCGACGTGATCCAGGCGGCGCGTGCGGCGAATGCCGGCGCGACCGCCGACCCGTCCCGAGGAGGAACGGATGCCTGACAACAGAAACGACGCCGAAGGCGACTTCGACGCAACCCCCGACGATCTCGCGGAACGCCTCGCGAACGTCGATGAGGATCTCGCGCACCAACGAGCCAATGTGCTTCGTGCCGGCCTGGACGACTACGACCTGGACGATTCGGACCTCGACGTGCTCGAGACCGTCACCGAGGACCCGGACGCGATCCAGTATCTGCCTGCCCTTCCGGTGGTCGCGATCGTTGGACGACCGAACGTGGGCAAGTCCGCGCTCGTGAATCGCATTCTCGGCCGTCGCGAGGCAGTCGTCGAAGACGTGCCGGGCGTCACGCGCGACCGCGTCACGTATCAGTCGGAGTGGAGCGACAAGCGCTTCACTCTGGTCGACACCGGTGGGTGGGAGCCCGACGCGAAGGGCATCAACGCCTCCGTTGCAGCCCAAGCGGAGATCGCGATCGAGCTCGCCGACGTCGTGTTGTTCGTCGTGGACGCCAATGTGGGCGCGACCGCCACCGATGAACACGTCGTGCGTCTGTTGCGCAAGACGAAGAAGCCCGTGTTCCTGGTGGCGAACAAGGTCGACGACGCGAGGCAGGAGCCGCACGCGACGGAGCTGTGGTCGCTCGGGCTGGGTGAACCGCGCCCGGTCAGCGCCCTGCACGGCCGAGGCGTCGCCGATCTGCTCGACGAACTCCTGAAGGTGTTGCCGACCGAGTCCGCCTATGCCCAGCGCGAGGTCGGCGGTCCGCGTCGTGTCGCGATCGTCGGCCGACCGAATGTGGGCAAGTCGAGCCTGCTCAACAAGGCCGCCGGTGAGGAGCGCGTGGTCGTGAACGACCTCGCCGGCACCACCCGCGACCCGGTGGACGAGCAGATCGAGCTGGGCGGGCGCGTGTGGCGGTTCGTCGATACCGCCGGCATCCGTCGTCGCGTGCACATGGCGCAGGGCGCCGACTTCTACGCGTCGCTGCGAACCAGTACGGCACTGGAGAAGGCCGAGGTCGCTGTCGTCGTACTGGATGTCTCGCAGCCGATCAGCGAGCAGGATGTTCGCATCGTCGACCTTGTTCTCGAGAGTGGGCGCGCCCTCGTACTGGCGTACAACAAGTGGGACCTGCTCGACGACGAACGTCGCCGCTACCTGGAGCGCGAGATCGAGCAGGATCTTGCGCACGTGTCGTGGGCACCCCGTGTGAACATCTCCGCACGCACCGGACGGCATCTGGAGAAGTTGGTTCCGGCGCTGGAGACGGCGCTCGAGTCGTGGGATACGCGCATTCCGACCGGCAAGTTCAACGCGTTCCTGGCGGAGCTGACGGCGGCGCATCCGCATCCAGTGCGCGGAGGCAAGCAGCCGCGCATCCTGTTCGGCACGCAGGCGTCGAGCCGTCCGCCGACATTCGTGCTGTTCACCACCGGATTCCTCGACCCCGGATACCGCCGCTACATTCAGCGCCGACTCCGCGAAATCTACGGCTTCGAAGGCACCCCGATCGTGCTCAACATGCGCGTGAGGGAGAAGCGGCAGCGTTAAGCGAGGCCATTTCTGGCCTC
>DASZMW010000092.1:0-17669 GCA_035551735.1 Humibacter sp.
TCCCGCGCGACGAGCGTGCCTCCAAGATCGCGTCCGCACTCTCGAAGGACCCGGACGACGACCGCGACCTCGCCGCGTGGGGGCACACGGTCGGTGCGAGCACCCGAACCCTCTCGCGCATCTTCGCCGCGCAGACCGGCATGGGATTCGCGCAGTGGCGCTCGCGGCTGCGCATGCGCGCATCGCTAGCCCTCCTGGCATCCGGCGAATCCGTCAGCCAGACAGCCGCGCTCGTCGGGTTCTCTTCCGCCAGCGCGTTCATCGCCGCCTTCGGCCAGCTGACCGGCATCACACCGGGCGCGTACTTCGAGCGCATGTCGGAAATGGCGGATTCGCAACAGGTCCTGGCTGATCAGCGACGGAATGACGGCCTCGGTGTCACGTATGGTGACTAGGTCAAGGTTTGCTTAGCCTTACCTAACTTGGAGCGTCGATCGGATGCCCCGACCCGCGCGATGCAGCGCCCCCACCCCCACGTGACCCGGAGGATTCCGCATGCCCGCCACCCCGACCTCCCGCATGCGTCGCGCCCTTGGCGCGATCGCCCTCACCACCGTGCTCGCCCTCACCGGATGCGCCGCACAGGTCTCGTCCGCCGAAACGACGGCACCGTCGTCGAAGGACGCCGTAGTGAAGACGCTGTACGGAAACGTGACCGTCCCCCCGAGTCCGAAGCGTGTCGTGGCGCTGGATTTCCCGGAGTCCACCGCGCTCGCAGATCTCGGCATCAAGCCGGTCGGCATCGGCAGCTATACGCCCGATCTGCCCTACTACACGTCGTTCCTGAAGGGTGTTCCCGACGTCACGGACAAATCAGGTCAGCCCTCGCTCGAGAAGATCGCGGCCGTGAAGCCCGATCTGATCGTGATGGATTCGTTCACGACGGACATCGAAAAGAATCGAGCGGTCTACGAGGAGCTCACCGCCATCGCTCCGACCGTCGTGCTGAAGTGGACCCAGGCCGCCGGCAACTGGCAAGAGGACGCCGCCGGCACTGCGAAGGCCGTCGGCGAGTCCGCCCAGCTGGCGAAACTGAAATCGACGTTCGAGGCGAACGCGGCGGCCATCAAGAAGAAGTACGCAGGGTTGCTCGCCAAGGAGACCGTCGACCTCGTCAGCGGTGACGCGAGCTCGTGGTACCTCTATGGGCGCACGTCGTCGCACGGCCGCGTGCTCGCGGAGGCCGGCGCGCGATTCGGCGCAGCAGCGACGCAGAAGGACGGGTTCGTGCAGTACTCGCCGGAGCGCTATGACGTACTGAAGGACACCGGCATCGTCATCGTGGATGCCGCGACCGGCGCCGCCGCAAAGACGGTGACCGACTCGCCCGTGTTCACGACGATCGGCGCCGCGAAGAACGATCAGGTGTTCACGACGCCGTACTTCTTCCCGAGCAGCTATCGGATCGCAAACGCTCTGCTCGACGATTTCGCGAGCGCGCTGAAGCACGCGAAGTGACGGCCGTCTCGGCACCGCTGCGTGGTTCGACGCACCGGAGGACGGCCGGATACCGCTGGATCGGCTGGGTCGGCAGTCTCGCGCTGCTTGCTGCACTGATATTCGCGAGCGTCGCGATCGGTTCGAAGGACATCGCATTCGGCCAGGTCTTGAGCGCATTCACCCACCCGGGAAGCACCGATCAGGATCTGGTCATCACCTCACTCCGCGTGCCACGCACGGCGCTCGGGCTGCTCGTCGGCGCAGCCCTCGGCGTGGCGGGCGCGCTCATCCAGGCCTTCACCCGCAACCCGCTCGCCGATCCGGGCATCCTCGGCGTGAACAGCGGATCGGCGCTGGCCGTGTCGATCGGCATCGCCTTCTTCGGGCTGACGAGCATCACGCAGTACCTCTGGCTCGCGTTCGCCGGTGCGATCGTGACGACCGTGGTCGTCTATGCAATCGGCACGTTCGGGCGCGCCGGCGCAACTCCGGTGCGCCTGACTCTCGCCGGAGTGGGAGTCGCTGCCGTGTTCGGCGGCGTCACCTCCGCCATCTCGCTGACCCGGCCTGAGGCGTTCCGGTCGATGCTCGGCTGGTCTGCGGGATCGCTGACCGGACCGCCGCTGAGCACGTCGGCGCTGATCGCCCCGTTCGTCATCGTCGGCCTCGTGATCGCCGTGGCGATCACCCGCGACCTGAACGCACTCGCCCTCGGCGACGACCTCGCCGCATCGCTCGGCGGCAAGGCGGCGCGCACCAGGGTGTTCGCCATCGTCAGCGTGACGCTGCTCACCGGTGCGGCGACCGCCGCCGCAGGACCGATCGGGTTCGTCGGCCTGATGATCCCGCACGTCGCCAGATGGATCACCGGCCCGGACCAACGCTGGATCTTCGCGTACACGATGACGCTCGGGCCGTGTCTGCTGCTGGCATCCGATGTGATCGGTCGCGTCGTGATGCGTCCCGCCGAGCTACCGGTGGGCATCGTCACCGCGTTCGTCGGAGCACCCGTTCTCGTGCTGTTGGCCCGCCGTACGAAGGCGAGCGGGCTGTGAGCGTATCGGCGGGCATCCGCCCGGATTCGGTGCGCTTCGGTGCCAAGCAGGTCGTGCTCAGGCTCGGCTGGTTCTCGTTCCGCGCACCGTTGCGCGGCGTGCTCGTCGGCGGTGCGCTCGTGCTGATCGCCGTCGCCATCGCTCTCGTCTCACTGGCGACCGGCGCCTACCCCCTCTCGCTCGACCAGGTCGTCGGGGCGCTCACCGGCTCGCAGTCGGGCATCGTGCACACGATCGTCGTCGAATGGCGGCTACCGCGGGTGCTGGTCGCCGGTCTGTTCGGGCTGGCGCTCGGGCTGAGCGGTGCACTGTTCCAGTCGCTCACGCGCAACCCGCTCGGCAGTCCCGACATCATCGGGTTCGATACCGGCGCCTACACGGGCGCACTGCTGGTGATGCTCGTGCTGCACTCGTCGGGCATCTACTCCACGACGATCGGCGCCCTGGGCGGCGGTCTGGCGACGGCTGCGGTGGTGTACGTGCTGGCCTGGCGGCGGGGCGTGCACGGGTTCCGGCTCATCATCGTCGGCATTGGCGTGACCGCCATGCTCACCTCGTTCAACACGTGGTTGCTGCTGAGTGCGAGCACGCAGGATGCCATCAGCGCGTCGTACTGGGGCGCCGGATCGCTGGATTCGGCGAGCTACTCGCAGCTCGCGCCGGCTGCGGGCATCCTGATCGTGCTCTTCATCGTCACCGGCGGGCTGACCAGGGGCATGCGGGCGCTCGAGCTCGGCGACGACGCAGGGCGCCAGCTCGGCACGCGGGCCGAAGCGACCCGCCTCGGCCTCGTCATCGTGGGCGTGGCGTTGAGCGCGACGGTCACCGCGCTGTCCGGCCCGATCGCCTTCGTTGCGCTCTCCGCGCCGCAGATCGCCCGCCGTCTATGCGGTTCGGCGAGCATTCCGCTCGCGCCGTCTGCTGCCGCCGGATGCGTGCTCGTGCTCGCCGCCGACTGGATAGCGCAACACGCATTCCCCGACGAGCTGCCCGTCGGGCTCGTCACCGTCGTGCTCGGCGGCGGGTACTTCATCTGGCTGCTGATCGCGGAGGGACGCCGGCGATGACTCACACCGAACGACACGGCACGGCGCGGTTGAGCGCGACGGGCATCACACTCGGATACGACGGTCGCGACGTCGTGCGCGACCTTGACGTCGAGATCCCCGACGGCTCGTTCACCGTCATCGTCGGTGCGAACGCGTGCGGCAAGTCGACGCTGTTGCGTTCCCTCGCCCGGTTGCTGAAACCGCGCACCGGCCGCGTGGTGCTCGACAGTCGCGACATCCACACCCACCGCACGAAGGATGTCGCCCGCACGATCGGGCTGCTGCCCCAGTCGTCGATCGCTCCCGACGGCATCACGGTTGCGGACCTGGTCGCGCGGGGCAGGCATCCGCACCAGAGCGCCTTCCGGCAGTGGTCGCGCGAGGACGAAGCCGCCGTCGCCGAGGCGATGGAGGAGACCGCCATCACAGACCTCTCCGGCCGCCGCGTCGATGAACTCTCCGGCGGGCAACGACAGCGCGTCTGGGTGGCGATGGTGCTCGCGCAGCAGACCGACATCCTGCTCCTCGACGAGCCGACGACGTTCCTCGACATCGCTTACCAGTACGAGCTTCTCGAGCTCTTCCTGCGACTCAACGCGCAGCGCGGACGAACCATCGTCGCGGTGCTGCACGACGTGAACCAGGCCGCACGGTATGCCACGAACCTGATCGCGATGCGCGATGGACGCATCGTCGCCGAGGGTGCCCCGAGCGAGATCCTCACGGCCGACCTCGTGTACGAGGTGTTCGGCCTCCCCGCGCACGTGCTGACCGATCCGATCGCGGGAACACCGCTGATCGTGCCGAGCGGCCCACCGGGTGCCGCATTCCCTGCTTCCGAGACCGCCCGCCCCAGGCTCGCCAACACCGATATCCCCGAGGGTGCCGACCTGCTCGGCGCCGCAACATCATCAGGAGAAACACGATGACCCGAATCGCCCACCGTCCCTTTCGCGCGCCCGGCCGCGCAGTGCGGCGTGCACTGACCGTCGTGCTGGCTGCCGGCATGGCTGCGACGCTCGCCGCGTGCTCGTCCGGCGCGTCGGCATCCGCAGATGCCACAAGTTCGTCGACACATTCCGTCGCGACCGCGCGCGGCATGGTGAGCGTTCCGGCGCATCCGCTGCGTGTCGTGTCGGTGCACTCCTGGACGACCGAGTCGCTCTTCGACCTCGGCGTGAAGCCGGTCGGCGTCGAGAACACCGGCGAGGAGTATGTGCCGCCGCGCTACCTGACGAGGTGGAAGGCCGCGCCGAAGATCGCGACCGGAGCAACCATCGACTTCGAGAAGATCGCGTCGCTCAAGCCCGACCTGATCGTCGGCGTGAACGTGCCGTACCTGGAGAAGGACTACGCCAAACTGTCAGCGATCGCGCCGACCGTCTTCGCGCCGTTCAATTCCAAGACCACCTGGCAGACCTATCCCACGTACACCGCGAAGTTCGTGAACAAGCAAGCGCAACTCACGTCACTCGAGACGAAGTACAACGACGAGATCGCCGCCGTGCGCGACGACTACGCCGACGAGCTCTCCTCGATCAAGTGGGACATCGTGCAGGGCGGCTTCGACGCCGGCAACTACTGGATCTACAGCACCACCTCCGACGTCGGACGCATCATCACGAAGCTCGGCGGCACGTTCGCCACGGCGACCCGTGATGTGAAGGCCGGCCAGACGAACTCGGTCTCATACGAGCAGGCCGACCTGCTCTCGAGCGCCGACGACATCATCTACTACACCAACAACGACGGTTCGCCCGCCAACAACATCGACAAGCTGTTCGCGCTCCCCGCGTTCAAGAAGTTGGCGGGTGCACAGAAGGGACACCTCATCGGCACCTCCGACTTCCTCCCCGGCTCCTACTCGGATGCCATCGGCCTCGTCGGCTCGATCCGCGACGCGCTGAACGCCGAGGCGGCAGCCAAGGGCTGAGCGCTGCCGATCATCGTGATCGAACGGGGCCTGCGGCGTTCTGCCGCGGGCCCCGTTCCGTCATTTCAGCCCCTCGACGATGAGTGCGCTCAACTCCTCCGGCCTGGTGAACTGCGGCCAGTGGCCGGTCGGCAGGTCGACGAGTCGCAGGGAGTGCAGGTGGCCGGTGTCGCCGAGCCACGCGACATCCCGTTCGATGAGGTCTTTCATGTCCGTGCTCGGCATCGTGCACAGGATGATCGTGGCAGGCACGTCGAGACGGCGCTCGTCGCTCACGTGCAGCTGGTCGACGGCAGCGTGAGACGGCGACGGATGCGTGTGCGACGCGATCTGCTCGCCGAGCTCCGGTGTGATGTCGCGCACGTCGGCCTCCTCGAAGGCGTCCCAGCCGGGGAACGGCATGTCGGCGTCGTTGTACGGCAGCTCGTCGTTGACGATCGATCCCTCCCCGCCGGGCCAGGAGTCGACGTACACGACGCGGGTCACGCGATCCGGTCGCCTGTCGACGGCTCCGTGCGCGACGAGTGCACCGCCGCTGTGGGCGACGAGCGCCACCTCCTCGTCGGCGGGGGTCTCGTCGATGAGGTGCACGACGTAGTCGATGTGACTGTCGAGGGTGATGGCGGAGCGGTCGGCGTCATCCGCCTCGAGCCCCGGCATCGTGAGTGGATGCGCATGGTGGCCCGCCGCCTCGACCGCGGGAGTCACGGCATCCCACGATGATGCGTCAAGCCAGAGCCCTGGAATGAGAAAGGTCTGCATGCGGCCGACGGTAGCGCGAGCCGGCGACAGCCGGTAGTGATGGTCCATGGCGCGCAGACCCGTGACCGTGCTGGATATCGGAGATCTGCGACGACACGCCGCACCACCCACGAGAGGCGCCGAGCGTGCATTCGAATCTCCGATTCTCGGCACGCTTCGCCCGAGGCGTACGTCAGCCGCCTGTGCTGGGATAGAACGATGACCGACGTGCTCGACCGCTTCTCCCCCGCCACGCGCGCGTGGTTCGAGGGCGCGTTCGACGCACCCACTGCTGCACAGCTCGGGGCATGGGATGCGATCTCCCGCGGCGAGCACACGCTGGTGATCGCGCCGACCGGATCGGGCAAGACGCTCGCGTCGTTCCTCTGGTCCATCGACCGCCTGATGCATGAAAGCGCAGACGCCTCCAGCTCCCTGAGCGAGCGAAGCGAGTCGAAGGGTCCATCGAAGGGCGGCCCCAAGCCCGGAACGCGCGTGCTCTACATCTCGCCGCTGAAGGCGCTGGGCGTCGACGTCGAGCGCAACCTGCGTTCGCCCCTCGTCGGCATCACGCAGACGGCAAAGCGGCTCGGCACCGAACCACCGCACGTCACCGTCGGCGTGCGCAGCGGCGACACCCCGGCGAGCGAACGGCGGTCACTGCTGTCGAAGCCGCCGGACATCCTGATCACGACGCCCGAGTCCCTCTTCCTCATGCTCACGTCTCAGGCGCGCGAGACGCTCGCGAGCGTGCAAACGGTCATCGTCGACGAGGTGCACGCGGTCGCCGCCACGAAGCGCGGCGCTCACCTGGCGGTGTCGCTGGAGCGGCTGGATGCCATGCTGCCCAAGGCTGCCCAACGCATCGGGCTGTCGGCGACGGTGCGTCCGCCAGAGGAGGTGGCCCGATTCCTGGGCGGCCGTAACCCGGTGACGATCGTGGCGCCGCCATCGCAGAAGCGGTTCGACCTCAAGGTCGTCGTGCCCGTCGAAGACATGAGCGACCTCAGTCCGGCCGCGCACGAAGACGACTCGAGCCCCGCAGGTGGATCCATCTGGCCGCACGTCGAGGAGTCGATCGTCGACCGGGTGCTCGAGCACCGCTCCTCGATCGTCTTCACGAACTCGCGACGGCTCGCAGAGCGACTGACCGCGCGCATGAACGAGATCTACGAGGAACGCTTGGCGGATGCCGCAGAAAGGGACCGTGCGGCGGGCGAGCCGGTCCTCGTCGGGCAGGTTCTCGACGAGCTCGGTGCTGCGACGCATCCGAAGCGGGCACCCGCCGAACTCATGGGAGGATCCGGCCAGACCCGAGGGCAACGAATCCCCCAGTCCCCTGAGCGAAGTCCGCAGGGCGGAGTCGCCCAGTCCCCTGAGCGGAGCCCGCAGGGCAGAGTCGAAGGCCCCGGCCCCGAAGGGCCCAGTACTGACGGCATCTTGGCCCGCGCCCACCATGGCTCGGTAAGCAAGGAGCAGCGCGCCGTCATCGAAGACGACCTGAAGAGCGGACGCCTGCGCTGCGTCGTCGCCACGAGCAGTCTCGAGCTCGGCATCGACATGGGCGAGGTCGACCTCGTCGTGCAGGTGGAGGCACCGCCGTCGGTGGCATCCGGGCTGCAGCGCGTCGGCCGCGCCGGACACCAGGTCGGCGAGGTGTCGAAGGGCGTGATCTTCCCGAAGCACCGGTCAGACCTGATCAACTCCGCCGTGGCCAGCGAGCGCATGGTCGCCGGCCTCATCGAGGAGCTCCGGGTTCCGGCCAACCCGCTCGACATCCTCGCGCAACAGACCATCGCGGCGACGGCGCTCGAACCGGTGGATGTCGACGGCTGGTTCGACACGGTGCGTCGCAGTGCGCCGTTCGCGACCCTTCCCCGCAGTGCGTACGACGCCACGCTCGATCTCATCGCGGGCCGCTACCCGAGCGACGAGTTCGCCGAACTGCGACCACGTGTCGTGTGGGATCGCGACCACGGCGTGCTCACCGGCCGTCCGGGCGCGCAACGATTGGCCGTGACGAGCGGCGGCACGATCCCCGACCGTGGGCTCTTCGGCGTCTACATGGTCGGAACGAACGACGAGACGAACCCGGCGAAGGGCGGCCGCCGCGTCGGCGAGCTCGACGAGGAGATGGTCTACGAGTCGCGCGTCGGCGACGTGTTCGCACTCGGGGCGACGAGCTGGCGCATCCAAGAGATCACGCACGACCGCGTGCTCGTCTCGCCAGCCTTCGGGGAGCCCGGACGACTGCCGTTCTGGAAGGGCGACGGCCTCGGCCGACCCGCTGAGCTGGGTGAGGCTGTCGGCGGATTCGTACGCGAGGTGGCCGCGGCATCCGAGGCGGATGCCCGTGCCCGCACCGCGAACGCCGGCCTCGACGACTTCGCCACCGGCAATCTGCTCGCCTATCTCGACGAGCAGAAGAAGGCCACCGGCCACCTGCCCACCGACCGTACGCTCGTCGCGGAGCGCTTCAGGGACGAGCTCGGCGACTGGCGCATCGTGTTGCATTCCCCGTACGGCATGCAAGTGCACGCACCGTGGGCGCTCGCGGTGGCGGCACGTGTTCGGGAACGCTTGAACATCGAGGGCTCGTGCATCGCGAGCGACGACGGAATCGTCGTGCGCATCCCGGATGCCGAGGCCGAGCCTCCCGGCGCCGACCTCTTCGTCTTCGAGGCCGAAGAACTCGAGCAGATCGTCACGGACGAGGTGGGCGGCTCCGCGCTCTTCGCCTCACGCTTCCGCGAGTGTGCGGCACGTGCGCTGCTGCTGCCCAAGTACAACCCCGGCAGACGGTCGCCGCTCTGGCAGCAGCGGCAGAAGGCTGCGCAGTTGCTGGATGTCGCGCGCAGGCATCCGACGTTCCCGATCATCCTCGAGACCATGCGCGAGTGCCTACAGGACGTGTACGACCTGCCGGCATTGCGCACGGTGGCGGAGCGGATCGCGAGCAGGGACATCCGCATCGTCGAGGTGGGCACAGAGGAAGCTTCGCCGTTCGCGCGGTCGCTGCTCTTCGGATATGTCGCCGCGTTCATGTACGAGGGTGACTCGCCGCTGGCGGAGCGCCGGGCGGCCGCCCTCGCGGTGGATGCCTCGCTGCTGTCCGAGCTGCTCGGTCGCGCCGAGCTGCGCGAACTGCTCGACCCGGCCGTGATCGAACGCGTCGAGCAGGAGGTGCAGCGGCTGGCCCCCGACCGACGGATGTTCGGCCTCGAGGGAGCAGCCGACCTGCTGCGCCTGCTCGGCCCGCTCACCGTCGACGATGTGGCGCAGCGGTGGTCCCTGGAGCGTCCCCCAAGCAACCCCAGCGACCCAATCTCTCTCAGCTCCCTGAGCGAACGAAGTGAGTCGAAGGGCAGCGACGCCCAAAACGAGACCCTTCGACTCGCTGACGCTCGCTCAGGGAACGGAGACGCTGACGCTCGCTCAGGGAGCGGAAACGAAGCCCGCACCACCCTCGAGGAGCTCGTCGCGACGAAGCGCGCGCTCCGCGTCGCCATCGCGGGCGCCGAGCACTTCGCCGCGATCGAGGACGCGTCCCGCCTGCGTGACGCACTCGGCGTCCCGTTGCCGATCGGCGTTCCCACCGCGTTCATCGAACCGGTGGCCGATCCGCTCGGTGATCTGCTCGGCCGCTACGCGCGTACGCACGGACCGTTCACGGTCGCCGACGCGGCATCCCGATTCGGGCTCGGCTCGGTCGTCGCCCACGACGCGCTGCGCCGACTTGCCCAGGACCGCCGCATCACCGAGGGCGAGTTCCGGCCGAACGCGAGTGGTACCGAGTGGTGCGATGCTGAGGTGTTGCGCCGACTGCGCCGCATGTCGCTGGCGGCGTTGCGACACGAGGTGGAACCCGTCGATCCGAAGACGTTCGCCCGGTTCCTGCCGCAGTGGCAGCACGTCGGAGGCGGGTTACGCGGGGTGGATGCCGTTGCATCCGTCATCGAGCAGCTCTCCGGCGCTCGTATTCCCGCATCTGCATGGGAGAGCCTGATCCTGCCGTCACGCGTCTCGGACTACGCGCCGGCCATGCTCGACGAGCTGACAGCGAGCGGCGAGGTGCTCTGGAGCGGGAGCGGGTCACTGCCCGGCAACGACGGTTGGGTGAGCCTGCACCTGACCGAGAGCGCGGCGGTCACCATGATTCCGCCGCCGGAGCACGCCACCGACGAGCTGCAGCGCGAGGTGCTCACGGCACTCGGCGCTGGCGGCGCGTTCTTCTTCCGGCAGCTGTCGGATGCTGTCGGCTCGCTCGACGACGCCGCCCTGGCCACTGCGCTCTGGGATCTCGTCTGGGCCGGACTCATCACGAACGACACATTCGCACCGCTGCGCGCGCTCACGGGCGGCAGCGGTGCCCACAAGCCGCAGAGGGCGACTCCGCGCGGTCGCATCCGCGCCCCGCGCGGCTACGGGCGACCGACGTTCGCGGAGGGCCTGCGCGCGGCATCCGCCCGCTCGGGACCGCCGACCACAGCCGGCAGGTGGTCGATCCTGCCGCTGCCGGAGACGGATGCCACGGTGCGCGCGAAAGCAGCGGCGGAGACTCTGCTCGAGCGTTACGGCGTCGTCACGCGAGGTTCCGTGATGGCCGAGAACCAGCCGGGCGGCTTTGCCCTCGCCTACCGCGTGCTCAGCGGATTCGAGGAGTCCGGCCGCGCCCGCCGGGGCTACTTCGTGGAGACTCTCGGTGCGGCGCAGTTCTCCACCGGCGCCACGGTGGACAGGCTGCGCACGTTCACGCTGGACAGCACGCTCGAACCGCCGAGGGTTGCCGTCGCGTTGGCCGCGACCGACCCGGCGAATCCGTACGGGGCGGCGCTGCCGTGGCCGCAGGCATCCGTCTCGGGCGGCACCGTGTCGGCGACCGGTCACCGGCCAGGACGCAAGGCGGGCGCGATCGTCGTGCTCGTGGACGGCGCGCTGGTGCTCTACGTGGAACGCGGGGGCAAGACGACGCTGCTCTTCGACCGGGCCGAGGAGTCGATGCTGCCGGCCACCAGGGCGCTTGCCGACGTCATCCGCCGCGGCCGCATCTCCACCCTGACGATCGAGACGGTCGGCGGCGAGTTCGTGCTGGGCACCCCGTTCGGCGAGGCGCTCACCGCCGCCGGGTTCAACGCGTCGCCGCGCGGCCTGAGGTTGCGCTCGTGAGTTGGTCACCGTGCCCCGGTTTACAGGCAGATATCTCGAGGACAGGCAGATCGTGCCTGTTACCGAAAGGTAACCGCATTCCTGCCTGTTTTGCCGTGGTGGCCGACCGGACAAGTGCGGCGGGTGCGCGGGATGCCTGAGGGCGACACCGTCTACCGGCAGGCACGCGCCCTGAACGATGCGCTCGCCGGGCAGGTGCTCACGCGGTGCGACCTGCGGGTACCTGCGCTCGCGACGCTCGACCTGAGCGGACAGCTCGTGCGGGAGGTCGTCAGCCGCGGCAAGCACCTGCTCATGCGCGTCGGCAGGCAGACCATCCACAGCCATCTGAAGATGGAGGGCGAGTGGCGGGTCTACGAGCCCGGCGAACCCTGGCGGCGCCCGGCGTTCCAGGCACGGGCCGTGCTCGCCACGGTGCGCGCGCAAGCCGTCGGCTTCGAGCTCGGTCTGCTCGAGGTGCTGCCGACCGTACGCGAAGCGGATGCCGTCGGCCACCTCGGCCCCGATCTGCTCGGCTACGACTGGGACGAGAGTGAGGCGGTGCGGCGCGTGGCTGAGCATCCGGATGCCGCCATCGCGGTCGCCTTGCTCGACCAGCGAAACCTTGCCGGACTCGGCAACGAATACGTCAACGAACTCTGCTTCGTGCGCGGGATGCTCCCCACCCGCCAGGTGCGCGACGCCGACCTGTCGAAGACGGTCGCACTCGCCCACCGCATGATCGTGGCGAACAAGGACAGGGTGGTCCGCTCGACGACCGGCGAGACGCGGCGCGGCCGCACGTCATACGTGCACCGCCGCGAGGGGTTGCCGTGCCGCCGCTGCGGCACCGCAATCAAACGCATGCAGCTCGGACGCAACGAGCTCGAGCTGCGCGAGACCTGGTACTGCCCGACCTGCCAGAGCTGACGCGGGCCGAGCTGACGCCGGTCGAGCATCCTGCCCAACGCACGAACGGGCGGCCCGAAGGCCACCCGTTCGGCGCTTGCGCGATGCGATCAGGCCGCTGGACCCGATCCCAGGGTCACGGTCACGGTGTTCGAAGCACCGGTCGCGTCGGTGTAGCTGATCGAGGCGGACGAGCCCGGCTTGAGCTGCGCGAGCGTCGCGGTCAGCCCGTCGGAGGACGAGATCGCCGTACCATTCACCGCGGTGATGGTGTCGCCGGCCTCGAGGCCAGCGGATGCCGCCGCCGTGCCGTCGATGACCTGAGCGATCTGAGCGCCGGACACCGTCGTCGAGGTTCCGCCGCCGTTGCCGAGGCCGGTTCCGTCTCCGCCGGTCGTCGAGCCGTCGGCCGCGACCTCGACACCGAGGAAGGCGGGGAGCCCGATCGTGACGGTCGAGCTGGCCTCACCCGACGCGATCTGATCGGCGATGCCCAGGGCATCCTCGATCGGGATCGCGTAGCCGTCGGACTCCGCCGTGTTCGACGACGCCGCGGTGTCGATGCCGATGATGTCGCCCGATGCGTCGTACAGCGGTCCGCCGGAGTCGCCGGCCTCGATGGCTGCGTCGGTCTCGATGAGTCCGTTCAGCGTCTCGGATGCGACCGCCTCTTCCGCCTGCGTGGTGATGGTCTTGTCGGTGCCGGTCACGCTGCCGCTGGCCGCGGTGAGCGTTCCGGTGCCGCCGGCGTTGCCGACCGCCGTGACGTCGTCACCCGTGGAGACGCTTCCGCTCGAATCGATGGATGCCTTGGTCAGGCCCGATGCCCCGGTCAGCTGCAGCACCGCGACATCGTCGGTGGCGTCCGTGCCGACCACGGTCGCCGCGTAGGTCTTGCCGGTCGACGCGATGGTCACCTTGATGCTGGTGGAACCCTCGACGACGTGGTTGTTGGTGAGGATCTCGCCGTTCGACGTGAGAACGATGCCCGTACCCGCCGCTTCGGCGTTGTCGTACTGAAGCACGGTGTCGATGATGGCGACTCCCTTCTCCTGGCTCGCCGTGGCGGCGGTGCCCGAGGAGGTCGTCGAGGAGCCGGATCCTGAGCCTGAGCCGGAACCGCCCGGCGTCTGCTCGCTGCCGGAGGATCCGCCGTACGGGTAGTAACCGGTGCGCTCGCTCGAGCCGTGTGACGCGGAAGATGCCGAAAGCGCCGACACGACAGTGTCGACGGTGGCGAAGCTCAAGGCGGCCCCTCCGATGGTGAAGACCGCGGTCGCCGCGGCGGCTGCCGTGATCCAGCCGGCGAGGTGCCGACGCTGTGTCTGGTTGCTCATGATTGAGTCCTGTTCTGGTGTGCTGCGGTGTTCGATGTATTCAGTGGACCCCGCTCACGCGGTAAACCTCTTTGACTCCTCCATGTAAAACCTATGAAACGTGGACGATAGCTGGGAGTTGGCTGGACTACCCCGCCTTGCGGGCGGGCTTGACAGCCGTACGGAGCGCTTCTTACGCTGAGCAAACAGCAACTCTCTGGCACGAAACTTTTCGTGCCTATCACCACGTGCACTCGATTCCCAATCACACACCGCAGCCCGCACTTCGCTCCGCGCGCGGAGTGTGGTCGAGTCGTGAACGCGTAGCGCATGCGAAAACATCAAGAGACAGCGAGGTCCCGCCCATGCCCATCGCGCAACCGCCGACGTACGTCCGCACCGACGGCACCCGATTCCTCGACGGATACGGCGAGCCCATCCGCTTCACCGGTGTCTGCGTCGGCGGCTGGCTGAACATGGAGAACTTCGTCACCGGATACGCCGCGAACGAGTCGATGATGCGCTCGTCGGTGACGAGCGTGATCGGCGCGGAACGCGCTGATCGGTTCTTCGACCGGCTACTCACCTCGTTCTACGGCGAAGCGGATGCCCGCTTCCTCGGCGAGCTTGGCATGACGATCATCCGCATCCCGGTGAACTACCGGCATTTCGAATCGGATGACCGTCCGTTCGAGATCCTGCCGACCGCGTTCGACCATCTCGATCGCGCGATCGAGGCATCCGGTCGCCACGGCCTCTACTCGATCATCGACCTCCACGCGCTGCCGGGCAGCCAGAACCACCACTGGCACTCCGACAACGAGACGCATCTGCCGCACCTGTGGCAGCATCCGCACTTCCAGGACCGCGTGGAGAACATCTGGAAGGCCATCGCCGAGCACTACAAGGACAACACCTGGGTCGCCGGCTACAACCTGATGAACGAGCCGGCCGACGAATCGCGCAGTGTCGTCGGCCCGCTCTACCGTCGGCTGTTCGAAGCGGTGCGGGCGACCGACCCACACCACACGATCTTCCTCGACGGCAACACGTACTCCACCGAGTTCGACATGTTCGACACCGACTCGTCGAACGGTGCAGGGCCGTGGGAGAACACCGTCTACTCGCTGCACGACTATGTGGCGGCGGGGCTCGGGCGCGGCGGTGACTACCCCGGCTATACCGACGGCGTGTGGATCGACCGCGACTACGCGCACCAGAAGTTCCTGCAGCGCTCGGAGTACGCGCGAGAGACCGGCACGCCGATCATGGTCGGCGAGTTCGCGCCGATATACACGGGCGACGAGCGCAGGGATGCCATGCGCCGGCGCATCCTGGCCGACCAGCTCGAGATCTACCGCGACCACAACGTGAGCTGGACGAGCTGGATGTACAAAGATGTCGGCCGCCAGGGTCTCGTGCGCGTCACGCCCGACTCCGTCTACCGCCGCCGGTTCGACGGATTCATCGCCAAGAAGAACCGGCTCGCCGCCGACCAGTGGGGCAGCGACCGGCTGGGCGGGGAGGGTGTGCGCGAGGTGAGCCAGGCCGTGCAGGATGTCGTCGCGCGCGAATTCCCGAGCTTCGACCCGTACCCGTGGGGCCGTTTCGACTGGGTGTCGACACTGCTGAACAACCTGTTGTTCGCGCAGCCACTTGCGCGGGAGTATGCGGAGCTCTTCCGCGGCCTGAGCGACGAGGACCTCGACGCCCTCGCCGACTCGTTCTCGTTCGAGCAGTGCGCGGTGTCGGAATCGCTTCGCGACCAGCTCGTGGGCGGGCAGGACCGGCAGAGCGGCACGACCGTCGAGCGGACGGCGTGACGGTGCGCGCCGTCGTGCTGCGCGAAGCGGGAGTACGCCCCGCTGTCGAGGAGGTCGTGCTCGCGCCGCCGAAGCGCGGCGAACTCGTCGTGCGCATCGAGGCGGCGGGCGTGTGCCACAGCGACTACCACTACGTGTCTGGGCAACTCGTCGCACCGCTCCCCCTGGTGCTCGGGCACGAGGGCTGCGGCATCGTGGAACAACTCGGCCCCGAACCTGACGGCCGCATCGCCGTCGGCGACCGGGTCGCTCTGCTCTGGCGACCGCGGTGCGGACGGTGCGCAGCCTGCCTCGCAGGCAACCCGGCGCTGTGCGAACGCGGGAGGGTGCAGGCATCCACCGGTGGCCTGCCCGACGGCACCAGCCGTCTCTCGCTCCCGGACGGCGGTGAGCTACACCACCTGATGGGTGTCTCGTGCTTCGCCGAACGCGTCGTCGTCAGCGAGAACGCCGTGGTACCGGTTCCCGACGGCGTGCCGCCTGAGGTCGCGGCCATCTCGGCCTGCGCCGTGGTGACGGGCGTCGGCGCCGTGCTCAACGTCGTGGAGCGGGCGGCCGGGCGGGGCGTCCTCGTCGTCGGCGCCGGAGGCGTGGGCCTCTCCAGCGTGATGGGCGCGCACCTCGTCGGCGCCAGCCCTGTGATCGTCGCGGATGTCGACGACGCGAAGCTCGAGCTCGCCCGCGAGCTGGGCGCGACGCACGTCGTCAACAGCTCACGAGACGATCTGGTCGACGAGGTGATGCGGATCACGGGTGGCGATGGCGTGCCGTGGGCGATCGAGGCAGTCGGCAGGCAGCAAACCCTGGAGGCCACGCTCGAGTGCCTCGCGGCCGGCGGCACGATGGTCGCGCTCGGGCTCGGCTCGGTGGACACGCGGTTCGCCGTTCCGCTCAACCAGCTGGTCCAACGGCAGAAGCGCGTGGTCGGGGCGCTTTACGGCTCGTCCAACCCGCCGCTGGACCTTCCGCGCATCTTCGGCCTCTACCTCGACGGCCGATTGCCGCTCGACCGCCTCATCGGCGATCGGATGCCTTTGGCCGACGTGAACCTCGCGTACGACGCACTGCTGCGCGGAGCGGTGGGGCGAGGCATCCTCGTTCCATGAGCGCCGTGCTGCGACGAGCCCACACCTGATTACGCGAATCAATTGCGCGATGCCAGAACAAATTGGGCAGACTGGTGTCTGCGTCTCTCGCGGCCACGCGACGAAATGCACGCCACAACGCCCCACGACGCCTCACCGAGCAAAGGAGCTTGCCCATGACCCTGCGCAGCCAGGACTGGTACGGCGGCGAAGGCCGTGACCCCTACATCCATCGCGCGTGGATGCGCCGCGGCATCCCGACGGATGCCTTCGACGGCAAGCGCCCGCAGATCGCGATCGCGAACACCGCAGGCGACCTCGTGCCGTGCAACATGCACCTGAACGAAGTGGCGCAGTACGTGAAGAACGGGGTGTACGAGGCGGGCGGCATCCCGCTCGAGATTCCGGTCATGGGGCTGGGCGAGACCCTGGTGAAACCCACCGCGATGCTGTGGCGCAACCTGGCGGCCATGCAGGTTGAGGAGATGCTGCGCGCCAACCCGGTGGATGCCGTCGTGCTGCTCGGCGGCTGCGACAAGACGATTCCCGCTTTGCTGATGGGCGCGGCATCCGTCGACATCCCGGCCGTCGTGGTGCCGGGCGGACCGATGCTGAACGGGCACTTCCGCGGCAACCTGATGGGCTGCGGCACCGGCGTGTGGCAGCTCAGCGAAGAGGTGAGGGCGGGCACGCTCACCGAAGCCGAGTTCGAGGGCTCGGAGACCTCGATGATCCGCTCGAAGGGTCACTGCAACACGATGGGCACCGCGTCCACGATGGGGTTGATGGCCGAGGCGCTCGGCATGACGATCCCCGGACTCGCCGGCACCCCGGCTCCCGACAGCCGCCTGCTCGAGGCGTCGCACGCATCCGGTCGCCTGGCCGTCGAACTCGTGCGTCAGGACCGGCGCATCTCCACCGTGATCACAAAGGAGTCGTTCCACAACGCGATCATCGCCCTCGCCGCGATCGGAGGATCGACGAACGCGGTCGTGCACCTGCTGGCGATCGCCGGCCGGCTCGGCATCGACCTGACCCAGGACGACTTCGATCGCGTCGGTGCGTCGGTCCCGCTGCTCGTCGACCTGCAGCCGGCCGGGCGGTTCCTGATGGAGGACTTCCATCGCGCGGGCGGGCTGCTCGCCGTCCTGCGCGAGGTGCGCGAGCTGCTCG
>DASZMW010000093.1:0-6415 GCA_035551735.1 Humibacter sp.
GAACTTCACGTGCTCCGGCGGCTCCTCGACGATCTTGAGCAGCGCGTTGAAGCCCTGCGGCGTTACCATGTGCGCCTCGTCGAGGATGAAGATCTTGTAGCGATCGCGGGCCGGCGCGAAGATGGCGCGCTCGCGGATGTCGCGCGCGTCATCGACACCGTTGTGACTCGCCGCGTCAATCTCGACGACGTCGAGCGATCCCTGTCCACCGCGGCCGAGCTCGAGACAGCTCTCGCATTTTCCGCACGGGGTATCGGTCGGACCCTCTGCACAGTTCAGGCAACGGGCCAGGATGCGCGCGCTCGTGGTCTTGCCGCAGCCGCGCGGTCCACTGAAGAGGTAGGCGTGATTCACCCTGTTCGTTCGCAGCGCGGTCATGAGCGGCTCGGTCACCTGTGACTGGCCGATCATCTCGGCGAATGTCTCTGGCCGATAACGGCGGTATAGGGCTGTGACCACGCGTCAATCGTAGCCGGGGCCCCCGACGCCGGCGCGGCATCCCACCACCCCCACCCTCTCTGCTCACCACGACTCCGACCTCGCAGTCCACTCGTCGGAGGTTCAGCGCGACACGCCGAACAATGGCCGCGACTCGCCCACCGTCGAACCGGATCTCCGACGAGTGGGGTTGCCACCGGCCGGTGCCGTCTCTCCCTCCACAGACCAGGTGATATGGAGAGCTCTCCCGTACCGGATGGACTGCACCCGCCCTGTGCCCGGCACCCGTCAGAGTCGGTGCATGCTCTGTTCGTTCGGACACGTCGCCTCGACGCGCGACCTCCTGCGGCAGGGCCTGACCATGTCAGGCGTCCGGCAAATCACATCGAGTCCCGATGTCATCCGTCTGAACCAGCGGACCTTCGCTTGCGACCACCTCACCACGCTCGAGCGTCGAGCGGCCGCCGCACGAGCTCGGCTCGATTGCGTCAGCGTCTTGCGTGAGAACAAGATCTGGGTGGGCGATGATCGCCACCACCATCTGTGCATACATCCGGGTGCCCGCACCCCGGATGTCGACCGCAAGACCACCGTGGTGCATTGGCGCCCGACGTCAGGGCGCGACCGGCTCAGGGTGACCGTCGTGCAAGCCCTTGAGCAGGCCATGGCGTGCCTTCCTCCCGACGATGTGGTGGCCGCGTTGGAGTCTGCGCTGTATCTGAAGAGGATCACGCGTAACGAGTTCGACCGTTTGATCAGGGATGCTCCGCGCCGCCTGCGCTCTGTGCTCGCCGAGGCGGAACCGGGTGCCCAGTCTGGACCGGAGACCCATGTGCGGCTTCGCCTCCGTCGGGCCGGCTATCGGGTGCAGCCGCAGGTGTTCATCCCCGGCGTGGGTCACGTCGACAACCTCATCGAGGACGTGCTCGCCCTCGAGACCGATGGTCGCGCATACCATGCGGAGACCTTCGAGGAGGACCGCCGACGGGATCTCGGCACTGAGTGGATCGGCATCCGCACATTGCGCATCCCCGCGAACTACGTGTTCACCGAATGGGAATGGGTCAGTGAGACCGTCGCGCGTATGGTGCGTGATGGTCTGGCCAACAAATGAGCGACCGGTAGCGAGCCGCCCGAGGGGACTCGTCGGAGATTCCGTCCGACACACCGCTGAGCGGCCCGACACGCCGATGTCGCTGCCAAATCTCCGACCAGTCCCGCCGGATACCCGTCCTCGCCGGAAGTTGCTGATTCCCCGGAAGTGCGTCCCGGGTGATGGTCACACCGCCGACAGCGTCTGCCTGGCGATCTCGAGTTCCTCGTCGGTGGGCACGACGAGCACGGTGACGCGTGAGGCATCCGTCGAGATGACGCGGATGCCCCCGCGCTGGTCGTTCCGGTCGGGGTCGATCTCGATGCCGTAGTCCTCGAGCCCGGCGAGCGAACGCGCCCTGATCACGGCGCTGTTCTCGCCCACGCCTGCCGTGAACACGATGTCGTCGACCCGGCCGAGCTCGAACGAGTACGCGCCGATGTAGTGCTTGATGCGGTGCAGGTAGACCTCGAGCGCCAGCCGAGCTGGCTCGTCCCCCTTGTCGGCGGCGTCGATCACGTCGCGCATGTCCCCCCGTCCGCTGAGCCCGAGCAGGCCGCTGCGCTGGTTGAGCAGGTCGTCGAGGTCGTCAGTGCTGATGCGCGTCTTGCGCTGCAGGTAGATCAGCACTGCCGGGTCGATGTCGCCCGATCTGGTGCCCATCACGAGACCCTCCAGCGGGGTGAGGCCCATGCTGGTGTCGACCGAGCGCCCGCCGTCGATCGCCGTGATGGATGCCCCGTTGCCGAGATGCAGCACGATCTGCTTGAGCTCCGCGACAGGTCGCTGCAAGAACTGAGCCGTGGCCGCCGATACGTACTTGTTGCTCGTTCCGTGGAAGCCGTAGCGACGGATGCGCAGGCGCTTCGCGAGGTCCGCGTCGATGGCGTAGGTGTAGGCATCCGGCGCGATGGTCTGATGGAACGCCGTGTCGAACACGGCGACGTGCGGCAGGTCGGGGAACGCCCTCTGCGCCGCCTGGATGCCCTGCACGTTGGCGAGGTTGTGCAGCGGCGCGAGGTCGGAGAGGTCCTCGATGTTGATGAGCACGAGCGGTGTCACGAGGGTCGGCTCGAAGAATCGGGCACCGCCGTGCACGACGCGGTGGCCGACGGCGACCGGCGGATGCTCGTCCAGGCTCGGCCCGTGCTCCCGGAAGGCATCGAGCATGACGGCGAATCCCGCGGTGTGGTCCGGTATCTCCAGCGACCGCTCCCAGTGCCCGTCAGGCGTGTCGTGGGTCGCGTGACCGGTGGCGTCGCCGATCCGCTCGACGAGCCCGGATGCCAGTCGCTCCTCGCTCTCTGCGTCGATCAACTGGTACTTGAACGACGACGAGCCGCTGTTCACGACCAAGACGGATGCCATTGCCTACTCCTTCTGTTCCAGTTCCCCTGCGCGAGCAGTTCCAGTTCCCTGAGCGAGCGAAGCACTTCCAGTTCCCTGAGCGAGCGAAGCGAGTCGAAGGGTCGGCATTCTCGCCACGCGTCGCGCCCTTCGACTCGCTGCGCTCGCTCAGGGGGCTGGGGTGCTCACTGTTGCGCCTGGATCGCGGTGATCGCGATGGTGTTCACGATGTCCTCGACGAGGGCGCCGCGCGAGAGATCGTTGATCGGCTTACGCAGGCCCTGCAGCACGGGTCCTATCGCGACGGCGCCGGCCGAACGCTGCACCGCCTTGTACGTGTTGTTGCCCGTATTGAGGTCGGGGAAGATGAACACCGTCGCACGGCCGGCCACGCTGGAACCGGGCATCTTCGCGCGCGCGACGGCGGCATCCGCAGCCGCGTCGTACTGGATCGGTCCCTCGACGAGCAGCTCCGGCGCCCTGGTGCGCACGAGGGCCGTCGCCTCCCGCACCTTCTCGACATCCGCGCCGCTGCCCGACTCCCCCGTAGAGTACGAGAGCATCGCCACCCGCGGTTCGATGCCGAACTGCCGTGCGGTCGCCGACGACGAGACGGCGATGTCGGCCAGCTGGTCGGCGGTCGGGTCGGGGACGACCGCGCAGTCCCCGTACACCAGCACCCGGTCGGCGAGCGCCATCAGGAACACGCTGGAGACGACCGAAACGCCCGGTCTCGTCTTGATGATCTCGAACGCCGGTCTGATGGTGTGCGCCGTGGTGTGCGCCGCGCCGGAGACCATGCCGTCGGCGAGACCGAGCTGCACCATGAGCGTGCCGAAGTAGGAGACATCCGTGACGGTGTCGGCGGCTTGCACCTTCGTGATGCCCTTGTGGGCGCGCAACGTGGCGTACTCGTCGGTGAACCGTTCGTGCAGCTGCGTGTCGAAGGGCGACAGGATCCTCGCGCCCGCCAGATCGAGACCGAGCTCGCCGGCGCGGGCGCGCACGTCGGCATCCTCGCCCAGGATCGTCAGATCGGCGATGCCACGCGACAGCACGATGTCGGCCGCACGCAGGATGCGATCGTCGCCGCCCTCCGGCAGCACGATGCGCTTGCGATCGCTGCGAGCACGGTCGACGAGCTCGTACGCGAACATCAGCGGAGTGACGATCGGCGACCTCGTCACGTCGAGCGCCGCGAGCAGCCGCTCGGTGTCGACATGATCGGCGAAAAGCTGCAGTGCGGTCTGCCGCTTGCGGTCGGAGTCGGCGGCGAGACGTCCGCGGGTGTGGGTGACGCGCACTGTCGTGTCGTAGCTGCCGTACGGCGAGGCGATGATCGGCAGCGGCGAGCGCAGCCCGGCGAGCAGTCGGGTGATCGGTTCGCTCAGCTCGAAGCCGCCGTTGAGAATGATCCCGGCGATCGACGGGAAGGTGCCGGCCGCATTCGCCACCATCACGGCGAGCAGAACCTCGGTGCGGTCGCCGGGCATGACAACGACCGAGCCCTCGATCAGTCGAGAGAGCACGTTCTCCATCGACATCGCCGCGACCACGACGCCGAGCGCCTCGCGGTCCAGCAGTGCGGGGTCCCCGCGCAGCAGTGTGCCGTCGACGGATGCCATGATCGCGCGCACCGACGGCGCCACGAGCACCGGGTCCTCGGGGATCGCCCACACGGCGACGCCGCTGCCCTGCTCGGTCTCTGGTTTCGCCTCCGGCTCGGTCTCGACGGGCGACCCCGGTGGGAACGCGAACGTCACGGCGAGCCCGACCGCGTCCACGATCGCTGGCAGGGCATCCGGGTCGGCGCGGTTGATGACGACGCCGAGCAGGTCGGCGTGTTCGCTGTGCAACGAAACCGACGTCACCTCGGCGAGCTGGCGCAGGTCGTTCGGGGTGCGGGCATCCGCTTGCCCGAGCCGTTCGTCTGCGCCCTGGCTGCTGCGTCCGCCGAGCACGAGCAGCACGGGCGCGCCGAGGTTCGCAGCGACGCGTGCGTTGTAGCCGAGCTCGGTCGGGGTTCCGACGTCGGTGTAGTCGCTGCCGACGATCACGACCACGTCGCTGGATGCCTCCACCGCCTTGTACCGGTCGATGATGCGGGCGAGGGCGGCGTCGGCATCCGCGTGCACGTCGTCGTAGGTCACGCCGAGCGCCTGGTCGTAGTCGCCGTGCACGCCGTCGATACCCAGCAGAAGGTCGAGCACGTAGTCGCGTTCGGATGTCGACCGCGCGATCGGCCGGAACACCCCGACCCTGCGCCCCTGCCTCAGCAGGAGGTCGACCACGCCCAGCGCGACCGTCGACTTGCCGCTGCGACCCTCCGCCGACGTGATGTAGACCGACTTCATGCGTTGTCGCCGCCGGTGTCGAGCGAGAGGTCGGCACCGCCGGTGCCACCCCACGTCCAGTCCGCCACCTCGGGAATGTCCTCCCCGTGTTCGCGGGTGTACTGCCGAGCTGCGAGGCGCGCATCCTGCATGCGTTGCCGCAGTTCCGCGTACCGTTCCGACAGACCGGGCACGCGGTCGATCACGTCGATGACCAGGTGATACCTGTCGAGGTCGTTGAGCATCACCATGTCGAACGGGGTCGTGGTCGTGCCGTTCTCCTTGTAGCCGCGCACGTGCAGGTTGTCGTGCGCGTGCCTGCGGTACGTGAGGCGATGGATCAGCCACGGATACCCGTGGTACGCGAACACGATCGGCCGGTCGGCGGGGAAGATCGCGTCGAACTCGCGGTCGTTCAGCCCGTGCGGATGCTCCGTCTCCGACTGCAGCCGCATCAGATCCACCACATTGACGACGCGTACTCGAAGGTTCGGAATCTCCTCACGCAGCAGCTGCGCGGCAGCGAGCACCTCGAGAGTCGGGATGTCTCCGGCGGCCGCCAGAACGACATCCGGCGTCTGCCCCTCGACCTCGGTTCCCGCCCAGTCGAAGATGCCCAGGCCCCGTGTGCAGTGCGCGACGGCCTGGTCCATCGTGAGCCAGTTGGCGGTCGGCTGCTTGCCTGCGACGACGACGTTCACGTAGTCGACGGAACGCAGGCAGTGGTCGTAGGTGGACAGCAGCGTGTTCGCGTCGAACGGCAGGTAAACACGCACGACGTCGGCGCTCTTGTTAACGACGTGGTCGATGAATCCGGGATCCTGATGGCTGAACCCGTTGTGATCCTGCCGCCAGACATGGCTGGAGAGCAGGTAATTCAGCGACGAGATCGGCCGACGCCAGGGGATGTCCCTCGTCACCTTCAACCACTTGGCGTGCTGGTTGAACATCGAGTCGATGATGTGGATGAACGCCTCGTAGCAGTTGAACAACCCGTGCCGCCCGGTGAGCAGATAGCCCTCGAGCCAGCCCTCGCACTGGTGCTCGCTGAGCATCTCCATCACGCGGCCGGCCCGCGCGAGGTGATCGTCCGTCGACCAGAGCTCGGCGTTCCACTGCTTGCCGGTGCCCTCGTACACGGCGGGTGCCAGGCGGTTGGATGCCGTCTCATCCGGCCCGAAGATACGGAACGTCCTCGGGTTGT
>DASZMW010000094.1:0-6683 GCA_035551735.1 Humibacter sp.
CGCGCCACGACGTCACGAACATAGACCCTTGAAAGGCGAACTTCGACCCGGACCGCGATGCACATTCCGAAACCGAATCCGAAAACGAATGCCCAGTCAGGCCGATAAATAGGTGCCCCTGGAGGGACTCGAACCCCCAACCGTTTCCTTAGGACGGAACTGCTCTTCCATTTAGCTACAGAGGCTGGCCCGTCAAGTTTAGCTGGCTATTCGCTCGGGCTTGCGCATCCGCTCAGGCCGCCGGCGCCAGGTAGCCCTGCCACTCGGGCAGCGCGTGCTCGACGCCGCGCACCATCCAGGCGGGATCGTGTGGCATCCGTGGCGTGAACGAGAGCCGCCAGCCCATCTCGGTCGCCGTGCGGTCGCCCTTCACGTTGTTGCAGCGCAGGCAGCAGGCCACGAGGTTGTCCCAGCTGTCGGCTCCCCCGCGCGACTTCGGCAGCACGTGATCGATCGTCGACGCCGACCTGCTGCAGTACGCACAGCGGTGACCGTCACGCCGCAGAACGCCTCGCCGCGACACGGGCACCGCCCTCCCGTGCGGCAGGTGCACGTAGCGGGTGAGCAGGATGACCGACGGTCTGTCGTAGACGGAGGTGATTCCCCAGACCGGATGCTCGGCATCCACCTCGACGACCGTCGCCTTCGAGTTCATCACGAGCGCCAGGGCTCGCTTGAAGCTCACGACCGCCAGCGGCTCATATCCCGCGTTCAGCACCAGTGTGCGCATGGACGTCCTTTCGATCGACCGGAATGGCTTTCCGGGTTCTCGCGCACGACTGCATCACCCGCTCGGGGCATCCCACAGACAACAAAAAAGGCGCCGTCACGAAGACGACGCCTAGCAATTCCACGCACAGTGGTGGTGGAAGCAGTGGTGGCTGTGATGCCGCATGGTTCCCATGCGGGGATCCTCCCGGGTCGGTGAAGCAGACGAACGATGTCAAGGCAACAATCTAACGCAGGATCGACGTGTCACACCGTTGTGGCACGCCGATCGCTGGTTGCGTCGCCCTGTGGACACCGAGATTTCACCCTGACGTCTCGCAGAGCGGAAGGTCAGATGCCGTAGCGCACGACCCAGTAGTCGTCGGTCCAGAGCGGGCGGATGCTGATGCTGCGGCCGACGTCGGGAGCATCGAGGATGTTGCCGTTGCCCGCGTAGAAACCGACGTGGGAACCCATCGCGATCACGTCGCCCGGTACGGCATCCGCGATCGAGATGCGCGTGCCTCCGTCACTGATCGCCGTCGCGGAATGCGGCAGCGAGACACCGAACTGCGCGTAGACGAACATCACGAAGCCGGAGCAGTCGAAGCCGGCCGGGGTCGAGCCTCCGTACACGTACGGCACCCCGATGTACTGCTGCGCAACGGCGAACACTTGCGCGAGGCTGAAGTTCGGGTAGGGGGGATTGGCCAGATAGTCGGCGGCACTCGGCCCGCTATAGGCAGCGGCGTATGCCTGCATCTGCTCGGCCGCAGCGGCCTGCTCGGCGGCGGCCTGCGCAGCGGCCTTCTTGTCGGCGAGCTGCTGCTCCGTCGTGGCGCTGAACGTGTCACCGGTCGCGGCCACGGCCTTGACCGAGTCGGAGACGCTCACGGACTGGGCGTTCGTCTTCTTCAGCGTGTCGATGACTGACGTGCTGCCTGCCACCTGGTTCGAGTTCGCCGGATTGAACGCGTAGGCGGGGATCGCGATGGTGGCAACGAGACCGCCGGCCATCGCCATGACGGCGAGATTGACGAATCCGCTGCGGATGCGACGCTTGCGCTTGGCAGCCGGCGACGCCTTGGTTGCGGGTGCGGCAGCAGCGGGGCGAGCCTGCACCGTGCGGGCACCGCGAGCGTGATCCGACATCCTGAGGCTACGACGCGACACGGTGGTCGCTTCGTTCACTGCTGGGTCGTTCGCGCCTGAAGTACTCGGGTCGCGGTCTTCGGGGGGACCGCTCGTACCTAATGTTGCCAAGGTGTGAACCTCCGGCGCTCCTATGGCACTAGGTGAGCCATCCCGTCCGAGATCTCAAAAGAGTTCGGCTTCTCTGGTTCAAGAGACGGGCTAGCGGAACGTCTTGAACCCGGTCCGTCGACCGGCTTCTGGTCTGTGGACTCGTAAGAGACTACGGGACCGTTATGGTTTTGTCACATCGTTTTCCACGGCGTTTCAATGCACCGAAGATGTGTTTGCCCCTGTGGACGCAGAGCCTCAACGAAACACGCCGAGCTCACGCCGAAAACGAAAAATCCGCCTCACGCGGCGACGAAGATGTGGCTCGCGACCTCGTTCGGCAATTCGATCGCCTCCGAGTAGCCGTCGATCTGCACGGCGACGTAGGAGCCTGCCCGCGAGAAGATGCCCGTCGACCCGGGAAAGACTCCCGCCTGGCGCAGCTGGGTGAGCAGTGCCGGCTCGAATTGCACAGGCTCGCCGAGGCGCCTGATCGTGGCGGTGACGGTCTCATCGGTGTCGGACGTGACATCCACGATGTTGCGAACACCGTCGAGGAAGACACGGTGAAGGTCGATTCCCTGATCTTCGATCTTCGGGATCGGGGTGCCGTACGGCGTTTCGGTCGGATGCCCGAGAATGTCGAGGATCTTGTGCTCGACCTGCTCGCTCATCACGTGCTCCCACCGACATGCCTCTTCGTGCACGAACTCCCACTCGAGACCGATCACGTCGGAGAGCAGTCGCTCGGCCAGTCGGTGCTTGCGCATCACATGCACGGCCCTGCGCCGGCCCTCTGACGTCAACTCGAGGTGCCGGTCACCCGACACGATGACGAGACCGTCTCGCTCCATGCGGGCAACGGTCTGCGACACGGTCGGCCCGGAGTGTCCGAGCCGCTCCGAAATGCGCGCACGCAGGGGAACGATGTCCTCCTCCTCGAGATCGAGGATGGTACGCAGATACATCTCGGTGGTGTCGACGAGATCCGTCATCGCTTCCCCTAGTGTTCCTTTGTCGGCGCCGCGCGTCGGCGTCCCCAAGCCTACCGGCGCGCGCCCACCCTCCTGAACGCCGTTCGCCAGGGGCGGTCGGCGCGCTGACTAGACTTAACACCATGGCCGTGATCGCGATTCCCGAGACCCTTCTGCCCGCGGACGGCCGTTTCGGCAGCGGCCCATCGAGGGTGCGACCGGCCCAAGTCGCCGCTCTGGTCGAGGCACAGTCCGCCCTCCTCGGAACGTCCCACCGACAGGCGCCGGTACGCGCCTTGGTGGGGCGTGTGCGCGAGGGATTGGCCTCGTTGTTCGACCTCCCGGACGGCTACGAGGTGATCCTCGGCAACGGTGGATCCAGCGCGTTCTGGGATGCCGCAGCGTTCGGCCTCATTGAGAACCGCGCCGAGAATCTCGTCTATGGCGAGTTCAGCCAGAAGTTCGCAAAGGCCGCGAGCGCACCGTGGCTTGCGGCACCGCACGTCATCGATGCCCCCGTCGGCTCGCGCAGCACGCCGGAGCCGGTCGAGGGCGTCGACGTCTACGCCTGGCCGCACAACGAGACGTCCACCGGCGTCATGGCTCCGGTGCACCGCGTGAACGGCGACCCCGGCGCTCTCACCGTCATCGACGCGACGAGTGCGGCAGGCGGCATCGACTTCACGACGTCCGAGGCGGATGTCTACTACTTCGCCCCGCAGAAGAACTTCGCCTCCGACGGCGGGCTGTGGCTCGCCCTGTTCTCCCCGGCGGCGCTGGAGCGCGTAGAGAAGGTGGCGGCATCCGGTCGCTACATCCCGGACTTTCTGAGCCTCAAGCAGGCCGTCGACAACTCGCGCCTCAATCAGACTCTGAACACGCCGGCCCTTGCAACGCTGATCATGCTCGACGAGCAGGTCACCTGGATCAACGACGGAGGCGGGCTGGCCTGGGCGTCGTCGCGCACGCGTGAGTCGTCGGGCGCGCTATACGACTGGGCGGAGTCGGTCGGGTACGCGCATCCGTTCGTCGCGAACCCGGAGCACCGCTCTCAGGTCGTCGTCACAATCGACTTCGATGACGTGGATGCCTCCGTCATCGCCTCCGTTCTCCGCGAGAACGGCATCGTCGACACCGAGCCCTACCGCAAGCTCGGCCGCAACCAGCTCCGCGTCGCGACGTTCACCGCCGTCGACCCGGAAGACGTTCGTCAGTTGATCAGGTCGATCGAGTACGTCGTCGAGCACATCGCGTAAGGGTTCTGCGAACGCACCGACCGGGGAGGACTACAGATGAGGCTGTGGCTTCGTGACAGCGAGCGGCTGCCCGATCCCCCGCCGATGAAGACGGACGACCGCGCAGCGATCGGCACCGGCCTCGTGCTGTGGCTGATCGCTGCGGTGATCTCGATCGTGTTCTCGCGTCAGCTGAACGCGTCAGCTTCTGGCTGGATCCTCGCCACGGCCATCGTCGGCGTCGCCCTCGGCGTCATCGGCCTCGTCTACGCCCAGGTCATGCACGTCAGGCTCGGACGCTCCCGGCTCGAGCGACGCTGACTCGGCACCGGTGATGTCGTCGGCCTCGAGGTCGATGTCGTCATCGCTGTCGTTCTCGTCGTGCAGGTCGATGTCGATCCCGTCGAGTTCGTCGTCGCCGAAATCGTCGTCGCCATCGTCCTCGTCATCATCCCCGGCCTCGCCGTCCTCGACGTTCTCGGATGCCGCATCCTCCGCCTCAAGACCCGCCTCGCGTGCCGCTTGCTGAGCGGCTTGATACTCCGCGAGACGTTCCGACCACGGGACCCAGTCCGGAGCGAGCAGGGCCTGCTCCCCCGGCAGCAACTCGGCCTCGAGCACGACGGGCTCCGAGTCTGCGTCCACGCGAGCGAGAGTGACGGTCCAATGCCAGCCGGGGTATCCGGAGAGCGTGCACTCGAAGAGCAGCGACAGCACGCGGTCGCCCTCCACGATGTGTCCGGCGATAGGACCGATGCTCGAGGAGGCCGTGATCTCCACCAGTGCGTTGCGCGCCAGATCGTGCGCGTCGAGCAGCCGCTGATCGGCCGACGGCGGCTCCGTGATCGCAAGAGCTGGGGTCTCAGCGACCGGGCTCTGCTCGCTCGGTTGCTCAGGCATCCAGATCGTCCGCCACGCGGCGCAGAACCGCCGCGATCTTGCGACCGTGCGCGGCATCGGGGTATCGGCCCCTTCGCAGGTCCGAGCCCATCCCGTCGAGCAGCTTCACCAGGTCTTCGACGATCACGGCCATATCGTCGGCGGACTTGCGGTTCATCTTCGACAGACTCGGACGACTCTCCAGAACACGCACCGAAAGGGCCTGCGCGCCGCGCTTGCCGTCGGCGACTCCGAATTCCAGTCGCGTGCCGGCCTTGATCACCGCGCCGTCAGGCAGTGCCGACGCGTGAAGGAAGACCTCGCCACCGCCGTCTTGGGCGATGAAGCCGAAGCCTTTCTCCTCGTCGTAGAACTTGACCTTGCCGGTGGGCATGGGGACCTCTTTCGTGCTGGGGGTGACGCAGCTGCAACGTCAATTATCCTTGATTCTGTGACCGAGACGACTTCCCAGCCAGCTTCGCGCCTTCAGCGCACCCTGGCGTTCACCGCGGCTGGGCTGGTGATCATCTCGATTGTCTGCTTTTTCGTTCTGATCATCGGCACCTGGCTTGGCGCCGGCCCGTCCCAAGGGTCAGGCAAAGGCATCTGGCCCACCGTCGAACTGCTGCCGCTGATCGCACTTCCTCTCGCACTGGTGATGATCATCGTTCTCCTGATCGTGAGCCTCATCAGCCGAAGCAGGCAGAACCGGACGTCCGGACGCTAGGCCACACGGAGTACAGGGTGAAGGGGCCCGAGCCGCGATGACCAGCACACTGACGTTGGCCTCCCGGCTGGGTGGTCTCGACGACGCGAACCTCCACGATCTCATTCGCGCACGCGGCATCGGCCGAGCGCGCATCGAGGACTTCTTCGACCTTGCAGACGCGCTGCTCGAACCGCCTTCTGTTCAGCACGCACTCGCGCCCCTGGCGCGCCCGACTCTGGCGGTGCTGGCCGCGATCGCTGAATTCGGCGAGACCGCCGACGCCCGGAAGGTGGTCGATCTGCTGCACGAGTGGGGAGACGCGGATGTCTCGCCCGAGTCCGTCACAGCGGCTTTCGACTCGCTCGTCGACGTGTTCCTCGCCGAACGCATCGGCACCGTCGTCGCGATCTACCCGGCCGTCGCTGCACGGTTCGCGTCATGGATGGAGGCAGAGGGCCTCTCCGGTCACAAGCTGGCCGCACCCGGCAAACCCGCCGCCCTGGCCGCCGTGCCCGGCATCGACCGCCGGTTCGTCGACAAGCTTTCTGCCGAGCGCGCGTTCATCGCGGCCGGCGCCGTTGCGGAGTTCGTCTACGAACTCGAGCGCGAGCCGGCGCGCGAACTGCAGAAGGGTGGACTCGCGCTGCCCGACACCCGCCGCGTGGCCTCCGCGCTCGGCATCGAGGCCGAGTCCGTTCCCACCGTGCACTGGCTGGCCGTCGGATGCGGACTCGTCGTACGCGAGGGCGCCGTCTGGCTGCCCACGGATGCCGCGGAGAAGTGGGCGCAACTCGGCACACCGGAGCGCTGGGCGGCACTGGCCGTCGCGTGGCTCGACTCGGTGCCCGTCGACATCCGGCAGCTCATGGTGGAGCGCACGCACGCCGCCTGGGGCGACGCGTTGCGCGGGTACGCCCGCTGGCGATACCCGGCAGC
>DASZMW010000095.1:0-6184 GCA_035551735.1 Humibacter sp.
GGATAGCGCTGTTCGAGGCCGGTATTGACCTCCTTGACGAACCAGCTTTCTTCCGTCTCGTCCTGCGGTACCGGGAACTTCGGCATGTACTTGCCCGTCGAGAGCTCGAAATCGATCTCGCAGCGCTCGGCGATCTCGAGCGTCGTGTCGCACGCTTCAGGCAGCTCGCGGAAAAGTTCCCGCATCTCCTGCGGCGACTTCAAGTAGTAGGCGCCCTCCGGCTCCAGCTGAAAGCGCTTCGGGTCGTTGAGCGTCGACCCCGACTGCACGCAGAGCAGCGCTGCGTGCGATGTGGCGTCCTCTGCGTGCGTGTAGTGCAGGTCGTTCGTGGCGACGGTGCGCAGCCCGAGGTCCTTGGCGAGCCGGAGCAGATCCTGCCTGACTCGCGACTCGAGGCCGAGTCCGTGCTCCATGAGCTCGACGAAGAAGCTGTCCTTGCCGAAGATGTCCCGGTACTCCGCGGCTGCTTTGACCGCCTCGTCGTACTGGCCGAGCCGCAGCCTGGTCTGCACCTCGCCGCTGGGGCATCCCGTGGTGGCGATGATGCCCTTCGAGTACCGCTCCAGCAGCTCGCGATCCATCCGCGGCTTGAAGTAGTACCCCTCGATCGAGGCGAGAGACGACATGCGGAACAGGTTGTGCATGCCCTCCGTCGTCTCGGCGAGCATCGTCATGTGCGTGTACGCGCCGCTTCCCGACACGTCGTCCTCGCCACCGTTCCCCCACCGCACCCTCGTGCGGTCGGAACGGTGCGTTCCGGGGGTGAGATAGGCCTCGGTGCCGATGATCGGCTTGATCCCGGCGGCCGTGGCTGCCCTCCAGAACTCGAACGCCGCGAACATGTTGCCGTGATCGGTGACCGCGATGGCCGGCATCCCGTAGCCGACGGCGGCCTCCATCAACGGGCCGATCTTGGCGGCCCCGTCGAGCATGGAGTACTCACTGTGAACGTGCAGATGAACGAAGCTGTCGGATGCCACCCCGTGAGTCTACGGATCTGCGCGAACGTCGTCGCGGGACCGGCACGCGGTTCGTCGAAGCATCAGCTCAAGGTGGTTTCAGTCGCCCTGGCGCAAGATCTCCAGAGCGTTCGCGAGGTCGTCGGGATACGGCGATTCGAGCGTCACCCACTCCCCCGATCCGGGGTGCTCGAACGCGAGACGATGCGCGTGCAGCCACTGCCTTGTGACGCCGAGTCGCGCCGACAGCGTGGGGTCCGCGCCGTACATCGCGTCGCCGACGCACGGATGCCGCTGGGCTGCCATGTGCACTCGGATCTGATGCGTGCGCCCCGTCTCGAGGTGGATCTCGAGCAGGCTCGCCGCCCGAAACGCCTCGATGGTCTCGTAGTGCGTGACCGACGGCTTGCCCGCTGCGGTGACCGCGAACTTCCAGTCCGCCTTCGGATGCCGTCCGATCGGAGCGTCGATCGTGCCAGCAAGCGGATCCGGATGGCCCTGTACCACCGCGTGGTAGATCTTCTCCACCTCTCGATCGTGGAACGCGCGCTTCAGCGCCGTGTAGGCCCGCTCGCTCTTGGCGACGACCATCAATCCGCTCGTGCCGGCATCCAGACGGTGCACGATGCCAGCACGCTCCGCCGCGCCCGATGTGGAGATGCGGTAACCGGCGCCGGCGAGGGCCCCGAGCACCGTAGGGCCCTCCCATCCGATCGATGGATGGGCCGCGACCCCTGCCGGCTTGTCGACCACGATGATGTCGTCATCGTCGTAAACGACCCCGAGCTCGGGAACCGTGACCGGAACGATCTCCACTGCTGCCTTGGGCGTCCAGCTGATCTCGAGCCAGCTGCCCGCCGTGAGTCGATCCGACTTGCCGAGCACTCGGCCGTCGAGGGTCACGCCACCGGACTCGGCGACGTCGGCCGCGAAGCTGCGCGAGAACCCGAGCGCCTTCGCGACGCCTGCGTCGACACGTGCGCCCTCGAGCCCCTCCGGCACCGGCAGAGCTCGGTGCTCCACCTCAGCGGCCTCCGTCGATGGGATGCTCCGTGCCGTCGTGCACGTCGGCATCCGCCTGCTCCTCGGGCACGCCCGTCACCGCAGAGTCATGCTCTCGCGGTGCCGCGTCGTCCGCGGTTTCCGGCGCGTCGTCGGACGGTGCCTCCGCGACGGCCTCGGCGGCACCGACCGACTTCGTCGCGGTGGCCCGCTTGCCGTCGAGTCCGACGCCCATCACCGTCAGCACAAGGAACAGGATCATGGCGGCGACGATCGCGCTGTCGGCCAGATTGAAGATCGCCGGGAGCAACGGAATACGGATGAAGTCGACGACCTCGCCGACACCGAACCCCGGCGCCCTGAGCAGCCGGTCGGACAGATTACCGAGCAGTCCCCCGAGCAGAAGCCCGAATACGATCCCCCACGCGACCGACCTGATGCGACGTGCGTACCAGATGATGAAGACCAGCACGGCCGTTGCGATGATCGAGAAGATCCACGTCGAGCCGGTACCGATCGAGAACGCGGCACCCGAGTTCCGATGCAGTTGGAAGATCAGCAGATCTCCGATGACGTGCACCGGCACGTCGACCTGAAGGTTCTTGACGACCTGCCACTTCGCGAGTTGGTCCAGTGTCAGAACGACGAGTGCGACGACGCCAAGAAGGACGATCGCACCGACGCTGACCTTCTTGGAGGGCCTAGCCTCCAAAGCTCTGGAACGTCGGGGGCGACTGCCGTTCACCGTCGCCGGCCGACACTGCGGCGAACTGGCCGCTCACGGCCGAGGCGCCCGGTTGCTTGAAGCCGTTCGTGCCGACGCCCGCGCTGTCGAGGTCGCGAAGCTGGCCCTCGATGTAGCTCTTGAGCTTCGCGCGGTAGTCGCGCTCGAAGCTGCGGAGCTCCTCGATCTGGCGTTCGATCGTGGTGCGCTCGGTCTCGAGCGCAGTGAGCTGCGTGCGCTGCTTCGCCTCGGCCTCTGCGACGACACGCGCCGCGGTTGCATGGCCCTCGGCGATCAGCGCATCGCGCTTCTCGACACCCTCGCGCACGTGCTCCTCGTGGAGTCGGCGCGCGAGCTGCAGGAGGTTGTTCGTGCTCTCCGTGTCGTCGCCGCCTGCGACGGGCTGGGGCGCGATGGGGGCGACGACCGCAACCGGTGCCGGAGCAGGTGCGGCGATGGCCTGCGTCTGCTCTGACGCCGAATGGCGCTGCAACTCGGCGACCCGTGAGTCCGACGCCACAAGGCGCTGCTTCAGCTCCTCGTTCTCCTGATTGAGGCGGCGAAGCTCGACGACGACCTCATCGAGGAAGTCATCGACCTCGTCCTGGTCGTAACCCTCACGGAATTTGGTCGGTTGGAACCGCTTGTTGACGACATCTTCCGGAGTTAGCGCCATGGCTTACCACCCTTAGAGCTTGTGTTTTCGAACAGTGGATAACGTTCGGCTAACGCTAGCAAAGTCGCCTGTGTGCGTGCCATCTGGGGAGACGTCATGCTGCGTCATCCGATGAACGACGTCGCGATGTACATGCCGATGATGCACGCGAACATTGTCAGTGTCCAGCCGAAATCCAGAGCGACCGGACCGAGAGACAGCGGCGGTAACAATCGTCTGAAGAATTTGATGGGCGGGTCGGTCACCGTGAAGGCAGCCTCGGCGAGCAAGAGCCCGAAGCCGCGCGGCCGCCAGCCGCGCGCAAAGGTACGCACCAGATCAAGCACGAATCGCACCCAGAGCACCACGAAGAAGAGCAGGAATGCGTAGTACGCGACGGTCGCAATGATCGAGACGGCGATACCCACAGATCAAGTATGAGGGACGCCGACTGTGCTCACGCTCCGGCGAAGAACGACGCCTCGACGTCGCCCGCCACCGCAGCGGCTCCACCCGAGACCATCACGTGCTCAGGAGAGAGCAGGAACACCTTGCTCGTGACCTTTTCGATCTTCCCGCGCAGCCCCTGCGTGAGACCGCTCGAGAAGTCGATCATGCGCTGCGCCTCCGACTCGCTCATCTGCGACAGGTTCAGGATGACCGGGATGCCTTCGCGGAAGGATTCGGCGATCATCTTGGCGTCGCTGTACTGCCGGGGGTGAACCGTGAGGATCTCGTTCATTTCTTGCACCGTCGCATTCCGTGCCGGGGTCGGCTTACGCAGCGGCGTGACGGGCGCCTTGGCGGGAGCAGCGTGCTGCTGCACCGGCGCGACAGGTGCCGGATGCGCAGTGGCGACCGGTTCTTCGTCGTACTCGAGCTCGTCTTCGACGAGGCCGAGGTAGGCCATCGTCTTCTTGAGCGGGTTAGCCATGGGATCCTCCGTGAACAACTCGAGGTCGTGCGGCCGTGCCGGTCGACGGCGCATTTCACAGCCAGGTTAAGCATGGTCAGGCCGCTTTCCCGTGATTGCCGTACCGAGCCGAAGGTGTGTCGCTCCCTCGGCGATGGCTTCCTCGAAGTCGCCGGACATCCCGGCCGAGATCGCGTCTGCCTCGGGTGCCATGGTGCGCACGGCATCGGATGCCTCTCGCACCCGCGAGAAGGCGCGTCTCGGCTCCTCGCCCAACGGCGCGACTGCCATGACTCCACGCAGCCTGAGACCCCGCGTGCCGAGCACGCGCTCGGTGACGGACTGAAGGTCTGCTCGAGCCACTCCGCCACGCGAAGGGTCCCCCGTGAGGTTGAGTTGTACGAAGCAGTCGAGATCGCCGTCGTCGGACCCTAGAGCGTCGACCAGTGCCGGCCGATCGATCGAATGCACAGCGGACGCGAAACCACGCACCAGCTTCGCCTTGTTCGTCTGCAACTGGCCGATGAAGTGCCAGCGCAACGAGAGGTCAGCCGTTTCGGATGCCTTCACCCGCGCCTCCTGTGCTCTGTTCTCGCCAACGTCGCGCACGCCGAGCGCGGCGAGATCCCGCACCAGCGCAGCCGGGTGGAACTTGGTCACCACGATCGTCGTGAGTTGCGCAGGGTCCCTGCCTGCGGCGCGCGCGGCATCCGCGACCCGCTCCTGCACGCCGTGCAGCCGCGCGGCGAGTTCTGGATCAGCATCGGACGATCGGCTCACTTCAGGAAGTCGGGCACGTCCAAGACGTCGTCGTCGTCGAACGCAGGGTCGATCACTGCGGCCTCCACGAGCTTGGAATCGTCCTCCGACCAGCTGCCCTTGGTCGGAACGTCTTCTTCTTCGAGCGCCTGCGTGTCGACGAGCTCGGAGCCCGACCCGTCGGAACCTGACGACCCCGCAGCGACGAACGTCGACCTGCGGGTCTCGACCGGCTTCACCTGCGGCTCGCCACCGTCGAATCCGGCGGCGATCACCGTGACGCGCACCTCGTCACCGAGAGTGTCGTCGATGACGGCGCCGAAGATGATGTTCGCCTCAGGGTGCACCGCCTCTTGCACAAGTCTGGCAGCGTCGTTGATCTCGAAGATTCCGAGGTTCGAGCCGCCCTGGATGGACAACAGCACGCCACGCGCACCCTCGATGCTCGCCTCGAGGAGTGGGGACGCAACCGCAAGCTCTGCCGCCTTGATCGAACGATCCGCGCCCCGCGAGGAGCCGATGCCCATCAGAGCGGATCCTGCACCGTGCATGACCGACTTGACGTCGGCGAAGTCGAGGTTGATGAGTCCTGGCGTCGTGATCAGGTCCGTAATGCCCTGAACGCCGGCGAGGAGCACCTGGTCGGCAGTCGCGAACGCCTCGAGCATGCTGATGCCGCGATCGCTGATCTCGAGCAGTCTGTCGTTGGGGACGACGATGAGGGTGTCGACCTCTTCTTTCAGTCTGGCGACACCGGCCTCGGCCTGGTCGGCCCGGCGCTTGCCTTCGAAGCCGAACGGCTTGGTCACAACACCGATGGTCAGGGCGCCGATCGACTTCGCGATGCGGGCCACAACCGGCGCACCGCCGGTACCGGTTCCGCCGCCCTCCCCCGCCGTGACGAAGACCATGTCGGCGCCGGTGAGCGCCTCCTCGATCTCCTCAGCGTGGTCCTCGGCCGCACGACGGCCGACCTCAGGGTCCGCCCCCGCTCCGAGGCCGCGGGTGATCTCGCGGCCGACGTCGAGTTTGACGTCGGCGTCGCTCATCAGCAGGGCTTGCGCGTCCGTGTTGATGGCAATGAACTCGACACCGCGCAGTCCGAGTTCGATCATGCGGTTGACGGCGTTCACGCCGCCGCCGCCGATGCCGACGACCTTGATCACGGCGAG